>DATFUK010000452.1:0-11203 GCA_035260865.1 Candidatus Methylomirabilota bacterium
CTTGCGTGGAGTCGGTGACGGCAGGCAGGCAGAGGAATCATCGCGCGGCCGGGAGGCGCCGCGATCGTGGACCTCGAGCGGGCCGGGACCGGGCCGGTCATCAGCGACCTCCGGCGGACCGTTAGGGGGCCAGCCCTCGAGCCGCGCGCGCCGCGCGCGGGGAGCGTCGCGGATCGCGCGCCGGGATCAGGGTGCCGCCCAGGATAGTCGAGGACGCAACCCGCGACAAGGGGCCGATCGGGCCTCCTTGAGCTGCGGGGCGAGCGACTGGATTCCTGGGGAGCGGTCGGTCCTACTTACACTTCGGGGCCTCTTTCAGGTTGGCCTCGATGCGGTCTCCCGCCTTGAGGTCCCGGAGCGTGTCCTTCGAGGCCTGGAACTCGTGGACGGTTCCGTCCGACGTACGCACCGTGATCTTGTCCAGACCCGCATCCACCTTGACGACCTCCCCCTGCACCTTCTGGGCGGTCATCATCTTGCCCTGGGCATCGCACCCGGCCTTGGCCTGTGCCGACGCCGTTCCCGCCCACACCAGGAGTCCCAGAACCAGTACCGCCGTCACCCGCAGTCCGAGGTACATGGAGTTCTCCTTCACTTCTTCGTGATGTCGTAGATGGCGCCCGCCGCCGCGCCGACCCCCGTCCCGATGAGCGCTCCCTTGCCCGCGCCGTATCCCGTCCCCGCGCCGACCGCGGCGCCGGCGCCGGCCCCCACGGCGGCTCCGGTGACCGTGCCACAGCCCGTGACCGCGACGGCCAGCAAGGACAGACCGATGCATGCCCCGACGATGTCTCTCTTCATGACTCTCTCCTCCATCGTTGCAGGGTTAACTAGACCGGCGCGCCGGTCCCGGGCTCGAGCGTCAATTTGGCGGCGCGGGCACGGAGTTTGTCAAGCCGCCGCTCGGACGTCCGCGCTCAGGCCACGCGGGGGTCGAGCGCGTCGCGCAGCCGATCGCCCACCAGGTTGATGGCGAGCACCGTGAGGAGAATGGCTAGGCCGGGGAAGGTGGGCAGCCACCAGGCCACCGTCACGAAGTCGCGCCCCAGCGAGATCATCTGACCCCAGGTCGGGTAGGCGCTCCCCGTCCCCACCCCGAGAAAGGACAGCGCGGCCTCCTGCAGGATGGCCTGCGCGACCTGCAGCGTGGACATCACGATGATGGACGAGAACGTGTTCGGCAGCAGGTGCCGCAGCAGCGTCCGGGTCGAGCTGGCCCCGAGGGCCCGCGCCGCCTCCACGAAGTCCTTTTCGCGCAGCGCGAGCACCTCCGCCCGTACCACGCGGGTGTACCGCTCCCACCCGGTGAGCCCGATGGCGATGATGATCGTCAGCAGGCTCGGGCCCAGCGCCGCTACGAAGGCCAGCGCCAGGAGGAGCGGCGGGAACGACAGAGTCACATCCACCACCGTCATGATCGCGGTGTCCACCCGCCCGTGCAGAAAGCCGCCCAGGAGCCCGAGGGTGACCCCCAGGGTCAGGCTGACCAGGACCGCGGTGATCCCGACGATTAGCGAGACGCGCGCGCCGTAGATCATGCGGCTCAGGATGTCGCGGCCCACCTGGTCCGTCCCGAGCAGGTAGGTCGCCTTGCCCCCCGCGGTCCAGACCGGTGGGGTGAAGCGGCGGATCAGGCTCTGGCGGGTGGGTTCGTGCGGCGCCACGTAGGGCGCGAAGATGGCAGCGCCGATCACCGTGATGAGGATGAGCGCGCCCGCAATCGCGGCGGGATTGCGGGCGAACTTGCGCCAGACCCGGGAGCGCTCCGCGGCGTGCGCGGGCCCCGCCGCGACGCCGATCGGCGGTGCGAGGGTACCGATGGCCATGGCGCTCAGCGCACCCGGATCTGCGGGTTCAGGTAGATGTAGAGCATGTCCACCGCGAAGTTCACCAGCACCACGATCAGGGCCAGTACGAACACGCCGGCCTGGACGATGGGGAAGTCGAGCTGCCGGATCGCCCCCACGATGAGGCGGCCCATGCCAGGCACCGCGAAGACGGTCTCGGTGATGATCGCCCCGCCAAGGAGCAGGCCGAACTGCAGCCCGGCCACCGTGACCAGCGGCAGGGCTGCGTTGGTCAGCGCGTGGCGGCAGATGACGAACCACTCGGACACGCCCTTGGCGCGCGCCGTCCGCACGTAGTCGAGGCCGACGACGTCCAGCATGCTGGAGCGGACGAGTCGCAGGAGCAGCGGAGTCGAGACGGTGGTCAGGGTGATGCCGGGCAGGACCAGCGCAGCCCAGCTGTCCCACCCCGAGACCGGGAGCGCGCGAAGTTGAACCGCGAAGAGCAGGATGAGCATGATCCCCGTCCAGAAGACAGGCATGGAGGTCCCGAGGAAGACGACGAGCGTGGCCGAGTGATCGAAAACCGAGTTGCGGCGAACAGCGCTCAGAATGCCGATGGGCACCGCGATGAGGAGGGACAGGCCCATTGCCAGGACACTCAGGAGCAGCGTAGTCGGCATGCGGGCCAGCACGATCGGCAGCGCGGGCTCGCGGTGGAAGAAGGATTGGCCGAAGTCGCCCCGGACGATGTTCCCCAGGAAGCGGGCGAACTGCACCGGCATCGGGTCGTTGAACCCCATGGACTGCCGGAGGACCGCCCGGTCGGCCTCCGGCGCTTCCGGCATCATGAGCGAGACCGGGTCGCCGCTCACCTGGAGGATCGCGAACGTGACGAGGGACACGCCCACGAGCACGATCACCAGGCGGATCAGCCGGCGCGTCACGACGATCAGCACCGCGGGCGCCTCACCCGGTCAGGAGCACGGCTCCTTTCCGGTCACCGGGCGGCCGGCTTGGCATCGTAGAGCCAGAGCCACTCGTCGGGCCGGGCCGCGTACTGCACCTTCTTCGAGATGCCGAGCGTGTCGTACTGCGTGAACAGGAAGATGCTCGGCGCCTCCTCGCGGATCATCTGCTGGATCTGGGAGTAGATCCGCTTGCGCTTGGGCTGATCCACCGTCGAGCGCGCCTCGTCGATGAGCTTGTCGAGACCCTCCACCCGCGCGAACCACCGGCCGATCCAGCCGCCCGGCTCGTTGTGGTAGAGCGGGTGCAGCACCGCGTCGGCGTCGAAGACCGAGTAGTTCCCCCAGGACCCGTAGGCCCCCTGGGTGGCCTTGCCCTCGGCCTGGAGGAACTTGTTCCACGCCGGGCCCGGATCCCACATGCGCGGGGTCGTGCGGATACCGACCTCGGTCAGCATCTCGGCCAAGGCCTCGAACACCGGGCGGTACGCGACGTTCGCGCTGTGCAGCGTGATGTCCACCCCGTTGGGGTACCCGGCCTGGGCCAGGAGCTCCTTGGCCTTCTTCTGGTCGAAGGGATAGGGCTTGACCTCGGGGTCGAAGCCGAAGGCCAGCGGCTGCACGACGGTGGCGACCTGGGTGCCGAGCCCGGCCATCATCTTCTGGATGATCGCGGACTTGTCGATGGCGTAGTTCGCGGCCTGGCGCGCCCCCTTCTTGTCGAACGGGGCCACGCGCATGTCCAGGTTGACGTAGTGGACGCGCAGGATCGGCGTCGAGGAGATGTAGGCCTGCGGATGGGTCTTGAGCTCGGGGACGAGGTCCGCGGAGACTTCGCGGATGATGTCGACGCCGCCGGTCTTGACCTCGGCCACCTGGGTGGCGGTCTCGGGGATCGCGCGGAAGATCAGGTGCCGGAACGCCGGCTTCCCGCGCCAGTGCTGGTCGAACGCCTCGAGCCGGATGAGCTGGTCGCGCTTCCATTCCACGAACTTCCAGGGGCCGGTGCCCACCGGGGAGGTCGTGCCGAAGGCCTGGTCGCCCACCGTCTCGATGTGCTTCTTGTTCACGATCGGGAAGAAGACCAGGCGCTCGAGCAGCAGCGGGAAGGGCTTGTCGGTGATGATGTGGACGGTCTCCGCGTCGATCACCTTCACTTCCTTGATCGCGCGGATGTTGCCGTACTGGGGCGACTTCTTGGTCTGGTCGATGACCCGGTCGAAGGAGTACTTCACGTCCGCCGGGGTCAGGACGTCGCCGTTGTGGAAGCGGACGTTCTTGCGGATCTTGAACTCCCACTGGGTGTCCGAGATCGCCTTCCACGACGTCGCCAGCGACGGCTCGAACTGGAGCTTGGCGGACCGGTGCAGCAGGGAGTCGAACATGTTGATGTTCACGAGGATCCCGACCCGCTCGAAGTGCATGTGGGGATCGAGGGTCGGGGCGTGGGACACCAGGCCGACGGTCAGCGTATCCTTGGCCTGCGCGGAGACCGGGGCAGGAATTGCGGCCAGCGCCAGGAGCGTCAGGACCAGGGCGGCAGCTAGTGGGGCGCGTCGCTTCATGCGGGTGTCCTCCTCAAGTGCACGAGAACCGTGAGAGATGGAGAGGGCGGCGGTGGCCTCAAAGCTTTCGCAGCGTATACCACAAAGGTCCTGCCGAGAACAATGCCCCGGGGGGGGCGGGTCAGACGGAGGCGAAGGCCCGGTCGAGGGCCTGGGCGAGGTCCGCGATGAGATCGTCGGCGTCCTCGATCCCGACCGCGAAGCGGATCAGGTTGTCCTTGATCCCGATCTCGAGACGCTCCTCGCTGCTGAGCTCGTAGAAGCTCATGATCGCGGGCTGCTCGATGAGGCTCTCGACCCCGCCCAGGGAGGCCGCGATGTACGGGATCGCGCACGCGTCCACCACGCGGGTGGCCGCGTCGAGATCCCCCGCCACCTCGAAGGAGACGACCCCGCCGAACCCGCGCATCTGCTTGCGGGCGATGGCGTGCTCCGGATGGCTGGGCAGGCCCGCGTAGTGCACCGCGCTGATCCGGGGATGCGCGTGCAGGAACTCGGCCACCGCCTGCGCGTTGGCGTTCTGCCGCTCCATGCGGAGCGCGAAGGTCTTGAGCCCGCGGACGAGGAGATAGGCGGCGAACGGATCTACGATCGCGCCGGTGATCCCCTGCAGCCCGCGGATCGCGCCCACCAGCTCGGCCGAGCCCAGCACCGCGCCGGCCAGCAGGTCGTTGTGGCCGCCCAGGTACTTGGTGGCCGAGTGCATGACCAGGTCGACCCCCCACTCGAGCGGCCGCACGTTGTAGGGGGTCGCGAACGTGGCGTCGATGACCGTCTTCACCCGGTGCCGCCGGCCGATGGCCGCGAACCGCTCCAGATCCAGGATGCGGTTGTAGGGGTTCGTGGGCGACTCGCTCACCAGCACCCGCGTCGTCGGCTTGATCGCGTCCTCGAGGGCGTCGTAGTCGCCCGCGGGCACCGTCGAGACCTCGATGCCGTAGCGCGAGAGCGTCTGGTTCAGGAACTGCCGGGTGCGGCGGTAGCTGTCGTCGGTGACCACCACGTGGGTGCCGCGCGAGAGCATGGCGAAGAGCGCGGTGGTCATCGCGCCCATGCCGCTCGCGAAGAGCAGGCACTCCCCCGCCCCCTCGAGCGCGGCCAGCTTGAGCTCCGCGATGCGCTGGGTCGGGTTGCCGTAGCGCCCGTACTCGACGCGCTCGATCTTGCCGTCGAAGTGGTCCTTCAGCTCCTGGGTGTTCGCGAAGGTGAAGGTGGCGGTCTGCACGATCGGGGTGGTCAGCGAGTGCGCGGGCTTCGGCCGCACCTCGCCGCCGTGCACCGCGAGCGTGCTCGGGCCCACCGGCTTCTTCGCCGGCTCCGCGGGCTGGGGCTCGGGACGGTCGGCCATCAGGGCACCAGCGCCCGCGCCTTCTCGACGTGGCGCGCGATGGTGCGGGCGACGCGCTTGGCGTCGGCGGGCAGCTCCACCGGCTTGTTCCGGTAGGTCGGCTTGATGCCGTCGAGCGCCCCCATGTGATACGCCGCCTTCTGGGCGGCGAACTTGAGCCCGTTCGCGGTCGAGAGCACGACGGTGCGCTCGTTGGAGCGGATCACCTTGCGGTCCACCAGCTTGCGCAGCGCGGCGAGCGCGACCCCGGTGTGCGGGCAGTTGAACATGCCGGTGCGGTCCGCGCGCGCCGCCTCGTCGGCCAGCTCCTGCTCGCTGGCCTGCTCGACCACCCCGTTGAAGCGCTGGAGCGTGCGGATCGCGCGCTTGACGCTCACCGGGTTGCCGATCTGGATCGCGGTGGCCAGCGTCGGCTGGGCCACGACCGGCTCGAAGCGCTTGAAGTCCTCCTGGAACGAGCGGTAGAGCGGGTTGGCCCGCTCCGCCTGGGCCAGGCAGATGCGCGGCAGGCGATTCACCAGCCCCAGCTCCTGCATCATCAGGAAGCCCTGGCCGAGCGCGTGCACGTTGCCGAGGTTGCCGCCCGGGATCACGATCCAGTCCGGCACCTCCCAGTCGAACTGCTGCACGATCTCGATGGCCACCGTCTTCTGGCCCTCGATGCGCAGGCTGTTCATCGAGTTGGCCAGATAGATGCGCTTCTCCTTGGTGATCTCCTGGACGATCGCCATGCAGCCGTCGAAGTCGGTGTCGAGCGAGAGCACGAGGGCCCCGTTGGCGAGCGGTTGCACGAGCTGGGCGATCGACACCCGGTCCTTGGGCAGGAGCACCACCGAGGGGATGCCCGCGGCCGCGCAGTAGGCGCCGAGGGCGGCCGAGGTGTCGCCGGTGGAGGCGCACGCCACCGCGTCGATGGGCGTCCCCCCCGCCATCATCTCCTTGACCAGCGAGACGAGCACGGTCATGCCGAGGTCCTTGAAGGATCCGGTGTGCGAGTTGCCGCACTGCTTGATCCACAGATCCTCGACGTGGAGCTGCTTGCCGTAGCGGTCGGCCCAGAGGAGGTTCGAGTTGCCCTCGTACATCGACACGATGTTCTCGTTGTCGATGAACGGCACCACCCACTCCTTCTTGCCCCAGACCCCGGAACCGTAGGGGTAGATGTTGCGGCGGTAGCGGTCGTCGAAGAGCTGGATCCAGGCGGCCGCGGAGCGCGAGCGCAGCGCCTCCATGTCGTGCTGGACCTCGAGGAGGTCTCCGCAAGTCGGGCAGCGGTAGATGACCTCGCGGAGGTCGAACTCCCCCGGGCAGCCGTTGATGCACTGGAACCACGCGTTGTACGCCATGTCCGGACAGTATAAACCCGCGGGCGGTCACCCGGACAGGCTGTAGGCGCCCACCGGCGCCTCCTTGCCGCGCAGCTCGAGCTCGCCGCACCGCCGGGCCTCGATCCCGGCCGGCAGCTCGAGGCGGCTCAGCAGCGAGTCCGAGACCACCAGGTCGAGGCCGGCCCGCTTGGCGTACTCCTCGAGCCGCGCCGCGGTATTGAGGATGTCGCCCACGAAGACGATCTGCCGGCGCAGGTCCCCGAGCTCCCCGGCGGTGACCGTTCCCCCGTGCAGCCCCGCGCGGAAGCGCGGCACCGTGCCGAAGTCGCGCGTGTAGCGGGCGGCCTCCCGGGCCACCGCGTCCCGGCTCCAGAAGAAGCAGCGCACGCAGTTGGCGTCGCGCACCCCCTCGGCGAGGGACCAGGTCACCACCACCTCGTCGCCCGCGTACTGGTAGATCTCCCCGCGGGAGGCGACGATGGGGTCGGTCAGGTCGTCCGTGAAGCGGCGGAGCAGCTCGAAGTAGCGCGCGCTGCCCAGCCGCTCCGCCAGGTTCGTGGACTTCTCGAGGTCGAGGAAGAGGAAGATACGCTCCTCCGCGATCGGCCGGTGGTAGCGGCCGGCCATGAAGTAGCGGAGGACATTCGCGCCGATCATCCGGTTCATCTGCAGGACGAAGATCATCGCGATCGCGAGCACCACGAAGTACGGCAGGGCGTAGTGGAGGAGGTGCGGCTCGCCGAAGCTCTCCACGAAGCGCCTGGGGTCGAGGCTCGTCAGCACCTGGCCCACGCCGCGGCCGACCAGGAACAGCGCGACCACGATGGGGCTGCTGATCGCCAGGTCCGCCGCGAAGGGGAGCCGCCGGAACCAGGGCCGCAGGACGCCGTCCCGGACGAACTGCACGTAGCCCCCGACCAGGCCGCACACCAGCACGCCGTCCACCACGCCCTGGATCGCGGAGCGCAGGGTGGGCGCGCTCGTCAGCACGTTGAAGACCGGGGTGACCAGGCAGACCAGCACCGTGATGACGCCGAGCTGGCGGAGCTGGATGCGGGCCCGCCGGCCGCCGCGACCGCTCACCGGCGCGCCCGGGCTACGCGTCGCGGAAGTGCGGCATGACCTCGCGGGCGAACAGCTCCATGGACCGGCGGATCTTGTCCTGGGGCAGCCCGCCGAAGTTCATCCAGCAGAGCACGTGGCCGATCCCCATGTCGCGCATGGTCTGGATGTGCCGGGCCACCGTGTCGGGCGAGCCGAAGGCCACCGTCTCCGCGACCAGGCCCTCCCAGGTGACCTTCTTGAAGCGCTCCGCCGCCGCCCGGAACCCGGGCTGGAGACTCGGATGCGCGTCCTCGATGCGCTCGGGCACCTGGAAGCGCCGCAGCGAGTCCTGGTACCACATCTCGGCGTCCTTGGCCTCGGCCAGGGCCTGCGCGTCGGTGGGCGCCACGTAGATCTGGCGCGACACGCCCCAGTCCTTCATCAGCGTGGCGATCTCGGCCTCGGTGCGGCCGTGCTTGCGGAGCGCGGTGAGGTAGCTGTCGCGCCGCTTGACGAGCTGGTCCACCGGCCCGGTGAGCAGGGAGTTCAGCATGGGCCAGCCGCGGGCCGCCGAGCTCTCGATGCCGTCGTCGCTGCCGCAGACCTGGTACATGGGCGGGTGGGGCCGCTGCCAGGGCTTCGGGATCACGTGGGTCTCGCCGATCGTGAAGAAGCGCCCGTTGTGGGAGAAGCGCTCCTCCGTCCAAGCCTTGAGGATGACGTCGACCGCCTCGTCGAAGCGCTCGCGGTTCTCCTGCTGGGGCACGTGGTAGCCCTTGAACTCGGCCGGGCGGTTGCCGCGCCCGACCCCCACGTCGAGGCGCCCCTTCGAGATGATGTCGATGAGCGCCATCTGCTCGGCCAGCCGCAGCGGGTGGTGGAACGGCAGGATGGCCGCGGCCAGCCCGATCCGCACCCGGCGCGTGCGCGCGGCCGCGGTGGCGGCCAGGCTCGCGGGATCCACCGACAGGCCGTAGTCGATGAAGTGGTGCTCGGTGAGCCAGATCTCGTCGAAGCCCAGCTCCTCGGTCCACTCCATCTGCTCGAGCTCGCGATGGATGACCTCGGCGTGGGAGAGACCCGGGGCGGCCTGGAAGAAGTAGAAGGTCCCGAAGCGCATGAGTAAGGGGATTATAATCCGGCGGGAGGTCCCCGATGGAGACCAAAGTCGACGAGATCGCCGAGCGCATCTACCGGCTGTCCACGTTCCTGCCCGCGGTCGGGCCGCGCGGCTTCACGTTCAACCAGTTCCTGGTGGACGCCGAGCAGCCCCTGCTCTTCCACTGCGGCCAGCGGGCCCTGTTTCCCGCCGTCTCGCAGGCCGCCGCCCGGGTCATGGACCTGCGCCGGCTGCGCTGGATCGCCTTCAGCCACATCGAGGCCGACGAGTGCGGCGCCCTCGGCGAGTGGCTCGACGCCGCCCCGGATGCCACCGTCACCCACGGCGCCATCGGCTGCGCCATCTGGCTCAACGACCAGGCCCCGCGGCCCCCCCGCGCGCTGGCCGACAACGAGGTGCTCGACCTGGGCGGCCGGCGAGTGCGGCGCCTGGACACCCCGCACGTGCCCCACTGCTGGGACGCGGGGCTGCTCTACGAGGAGACCACCGGCACGCTCTTCACCAGCGACCTCCTCACCCACGTGGGCAACCCGGCCGCGCTGACCGACGGCGACATCACGGGCCCCGCGATGGAGGCCGAGAAGCAGTTCGGCTACACCGCGCTCACGCCCGCGGCCGGCGCCACCATCCGGAAGCTCGCGGCACTCGAGCCACGGACGCTCGCCGTCATGCACGGCTCGTCCTTCTCCGGGAAGGCGGCGCCGATGCTGAACACGATGGCCACGTTCTACGACGACCTGCTGCGGAAGACGACCACTCCGCCCGCGTGAGGCGTCGCGATCAGGCGGGCGCCTCTCCGGGACCGGCGCGGGGCCGCCAGGCTCGGCCCAGCCGCCGCGCTTCCTGGATGACGAGCTGGAAGGCGTTCGTGGACGTCCAGTACAGGACCATGCCGGCGGGGAACGTGTAGAACAGCAGGAAGAACAGCAGCGTCATCCCGATGAGGTTGCGGCGCTGCCGGCGCGCGAGCGCCGGCGTGAGAACCGCCGAGCGGAAGCGCAGCAGCGCGGCCAGCGAGGCGCCGCTCATCAGGAACGGCAGCAGGTTCAGGTCGCACCCGAAGAAGGGCAGGCAGCCGGGCAGCCGCAGGAGCGCATCCGGCCGCGACAGATCCTGGATCCACAGAAACGAGACCCGGTAGAGATGGAAGTCTTCCGCGAGCATGTCAAACACCGCGATGAACACCGGGATCTGGATCAGGAAGCCGACCAGGCTCTTCAGCGCGTACAGCGGGTGCACACCCGCCTCGCGATAGAGCGCCAGCGTGCGGCGGGCACGCTCCTCGCCTCGATGGGCCGTCTTGATGGCATCGATCCCGGGCTGAAGACGCGCCTGGGCGGCATTGACCTGCTCCTGCAGCCGGTCGCCCACCGCGGCAAGGGGCAGGAGCAGGATCTTGACGCAGATCGCCAGCGCGATGATCGCCACGCCCGGATGGCCCACGATCGCGGTCAGCCCTCGGAGCAGAGAGAGCAGCCCCAGGCTCAGCGCGCGCAGCCAGGACCAGAGCCCGGAGAAGAGGAGCCGGTCGAGCGACGGATCCGCCCGATCCAGGGCGCGGCGCTCCACCGGTCCGGAATAGAAGGTGTAGCGCCACGACAGCCCATCCGATGGCTCGGCGAGCAGGGCGATGCCCGGGCCGGGGCGCGGCGCGAGGGCACCGGCGCCGTCCGGACGCAGGAGGATGGCCCAGAACCGGCTGCGAACCCCGGTCCAGCCGCCGGCCCGAACCGACGCGGGATCGTGGCCATCGTCGCCGAGCACGCGAACGCCCCCATTGGCGACGACCACTCGCTGCAGCCGCTCGAGCAGCGCGGCGAAGCCGGTGGCCGGCGGCGGGAGCAGCTCGCGCCCGGCCCCGAGCTCCAGCTCGAGTCGGCGATCGGTCATGAGCGCGGCCACACCCGGCCCGAGCAGTCGTACCGTCATCACGACCTCGTAACCGTCCCTGGACACGTCGAACGACTTCTCGAGGCGAACGTCGCTGCCCGGCAGATCGGCGTGAAACGTGACGCGGCGGGCACGGGCCTCCTCGGTGCCGGC
>DATFUK010000453.1:0-2012 GCA_035260865.1 Candidatus Methylomirabilota bacterium
CTTCCGACGGCGCGCCCTCCGACAGCCAGGCGCCGAAGGCTTCGACGGTCCGGCAGAGCCGCCACTCGTGCAGGATCTCGAGCGCCATCGCCTGCACGGCCCCGTCCCCGCACGGCGGCGCGTCCGACGTGCACTGGGCGAACAGCCAGGCATCGAGGTCTCCCGCATCGGGATCGTCGATCACCAGGCGCTCCAGCATGGCCCGCTTGATCGCGAGCCCGAGGGCGTCCGGGGTGGTGTCACGCTTGCGGCGGCGGCGCCGGCCCTCGGAGGCGTCGGCGGCGGCCAGCAGGGCGCGGCAGAAGTCGGCGGGCCGGTACGGTCCCTCGCCGACGGCGGGCGCGCTCACGACGGCCCCCCGGTTGCGACGAGATGGGTAGAGGAGAGGCGTCCCGGCCCGGCCGGACGCTGGTAGCCATGATCGATCGCGACCAGGTCGAGTGCCATCGAACGGAAATCGGCCAGCGCGATCTCCGCGGGCTCCGTCGCCACGAGCACGGTGAGCGTCTTGACGTAGCCGCGGCACACCTCGCAGGTCTCGACGCGGTGACGCGGGCCGCTCCCGCCGTCCACCAGCGCGGCCGAGCGCAGGTGGTCGGCATTACTGCAATAGGGGCAGCGGAGCCAGCCCGCAGCCCAGTCGCTCCCGCAACGGGCGCAGCAAAAACGCCGGGTACGCTCGACGCCACGGGCCTCGGCCAGCGTGGGCCAGCCGCCGCAGACCGGGCAGTAGCCGTGAGTCCACGCCTCGGGCACCGAGGTCGGGGGTGCCCGGCGGCACGCGTGCAGCAGCGGCATCACACCCAGCGCGGCCACCACGCCGAGCGCGCCCGGGTCGGCGCCGAGCGCCAGGGCCAGCGCGCCGATGCGCTGCCCGTCCTCCGCCACCGCCGCGTCGAGCAGGGTCAGCGCCCGATCATCGGTGAGCCGCGCGGCGTCGAGCGACGTGGCGGGAGGGCCGGCGGAGGCCGCTCGCTCGAAGAGGCCGCGGAGTAGCCGGCTCGCGGGCGCGACGTCGACGGCGATCACCGCGTCGGCGAGGAGCGGAGCGTCGTCGGCTTGCGCGGCGGCGTGGGTCACCCGGGCCCAGGGCGGCGCAGCGAGCCCGCGCCGGACCTCCTCGTAGAGACGGAGCCACGGCTGCAGCTCGGGGAAGTCCGGCGCGGGCGCTGGGCGCGCTCGGGTCACGACGTCGGTCATCGCCGCGACGAGGCCTCGGCGGACCTGGCCGGCATCGGGATACGCGGGGTGGCCCAGTAGGGATCGGCGCCATCGTGCATCGACACGATCTCGCGCCGGTTGCCGACGTCCGCGCCGGGACCGCCGGCCCGGGTCCGGGTGGCCTCCGGGCTCGTGCAGCCGAGGCAGAGCCCCACGAGCACCACCCACGCGCAGCACGAAGCCTGTCGTCTCATGTCAGATCGCACGGATCGTGCTCGAGGAGAGGACGATCACCGCCCGGAACACGAAGCCCCCGATCAGCACGAGCAGGGCCGCCGTGGCGGTGGAAGGCATGGTCGGGTCCGTGGCGCGCCACAGGAGGGCGAGCGGCATCAGGATGCCCACGACCACCACCCCGATGAGCAGCGCGACTCCCCAGACGCTGAGCCAGACCCGGGCCACCGACCCGAGCGAGACGATGAGGGCGATGAGAGCGATCGGCTCGAGGATCAGCACCAGGCGGTCGAACCGCTCGAGCACGGCCAGCCCCGGAGTGCGGTACTGGCGGGAGGCGAGCAGGATCAGCAGCGCGGCCGAGGTCGACGCGGCCGAGAGCACAAAGTTCAGGCCCAGGAGCGGGGTGTCGGACCAGATGGGCCGGTTGGTCACCGCGAGCAGCACGCCGGTGTAGGCCGCCACGAACAGAGCGAAGACCCCACCCATGACCGCCAGGAGACCGCCGAGCAGCCCGGGGGGTCGAAAGCGCACCAGCCATGGCTGGCGCAGGCGCCCTTCCTCGGCCAGAGAGGCCAGGAAGGACAGCATGGCGAAACCGCCGAAGGCCAGCAGCG
>DATFUK010000454.1:0-10603 GCA_035260865.1 Candidatus Methylomirabilota bacterium
CCGCCACGGCCGCGGCCACCGGATCACGCCCACCGAGATCAACTACCGCGCGAATATCTACGGGCTGAAGGCCCTGGGCGCCCGCTGGGTCATCTCGGTGAGCGCGGTGGGAAGCATGAAGGAGGAGATCCGCCCGCTGGATCTCGTCATCCCCGACCAGTTCTACGACCACACGAAGCGGCGCGTCTCGAGCTTCTTCGGCGACGGCATCGTCGCCCACGTGGGGCTCGCCGAGCCGGTCTGCCCGGCCCTCGGCGACCTGCTCGAGGCCGGCGGCCGCGAGGCGGGCGCGCGCGTGCATCGCGGGGGCACCTACATCTGCATCGAGGGGCCGCAGTTCTCCACCAAGGGCGAGTCGCAGATCTACCGCCGCTGGGGCGTGTCGGTCATCGGGATGACCAACATGCCGGAGGCCAAGCTGGCCCGCGAGGCCGAGCTCTGCTACGCCACGCTGGCGCTGGCCACCGACTACGACGTGTGGCACGAGAGCCACGCGGCGGTGACGGTGGAGGCGGTCGTGGCCAACCTGCTCAAGAACGTGGCCACCGCGAAGGTCGTGCTCAAGCGCGTCATCCCGCGGGTGGGCAAGACCTGCGGGGCGGCCTGCGGCGACGCGCTGGCCAGCGCGGTGATCACCAGCCCCAAGGCCTTCCCGCCGCGCACCCGGAAGCGGCTCGGCCTGCTGCTCGATCGCTACTTCCCACCGAAGGGCAAGGGCCGCCGTGGCTGATCGGCCCGAGCTCGACGTCGTCGGGATCGGCAACGCGCTCGTCGACGTGCTGAGCCACGCGGACGAGGCCTTCCTCGCGCGCCAGAGCCTGGTGAAGGGGACCATGCTCCTGGTGGACGAGCCGCGCGCCCGCGAGCTGTACGAGGCGATGGGGCCGGGCGTCGAGGTATCGGGCGGCTCGGCCGCCAACACGGTGGTCGGCGTGGCCTCCTTCGGCGCGCGGGCCCACTACGTGGGCAAGGTGCGCGACGACCAGCTCGGCGAGGTCTTCGGCCACGACCTGCGCGCGACCGGGGTGGGCTACGACACGCCCCGCGCCACCGACGGGCCGCCCACCGGGCGCTGCCTCATCTTGGTCACGCCGGACGCCCAGCGCACGATGGGCACGTTCCTGGGCGCTTCGGTGCGGCTCGGTCCGGGCGACATCGACCAAGGCCTCATCGCCCGCGCGAAGATCCTCTACCTCGAGGGTTATCTCTTCGATCCGCCCGAGGCCCAGGAGGCCTTCCGGGCCGCGGCGGCGATGGCGCATGCGGCCGGCCGCAAGGTCTCGCTGACCCTGTCCGATCCGTTCTGCGTGGGGCGGCATCGCAAGGCCTTCCTCGAGCTGGTGGAGCACCACGTGGACATCCTCTTCGCCAACGAGGCGGAGATCTGCGCGCTGTACGAGGTGGGCGAGTTCGACGCCGCGCTGGCCCGCGTGCTCGGGCACTGCGAGATCGCGGCGCTGACCCGGAGCGAGAAGGGCTCGGTGATCGCGGGAGGCGGGCGGACGCACGCGGTCGCCGCGCATCCGGTGACCGCGGTGGTGGACACGACGGGCGCGGGCGACCTCTACGCGGCCGGGGTGCTCTACGGGCTCAGCCAGGGTCTCGACCTGCCGACCTGCGGGCGGCTCGGCTCGCTGGCCGCCGCCGAGGTCATCGCCCACGTGGGCGCCCGGCCGATGGTGCCCCTGGCCCAGCTCGCGAGGGCGATTCTCGGATAGGGAGCCACGATGGCCGATCAGGATCAGCTCGACGCCAAGTACGACCGGCTGCTGGATCTCCTCCGCGGGATGACCCGCGTGATCGTGGCGTTCTCCGGCGGCGTGGACTCGACCTTCCTCGCCCGGGCCGCGAAGGACGCCCTCGGGGAGGGCGCGACGCTGGTCACCGCCGACTCGGAGACCTACCCGGCCTCCGAGCTGGAGGAGACGCGGCGGCTGGCCGCCCTGCTCGGCATGCGCCAGGAGGTCATCCGCACCCGCGAGCTCGACCGGCCGGAGTACGCGCGCAACGCGCCCGACCGGTGCTTCCACTGCAAGGAGGAGCTCTTCACCCGGCTCGCGCCGATCGCGCAGGCGGCGGGCACCGCGCAGGTCATCTACGGCGCCAACATGGACGATCTCGGCGACCACCGGCCGGGCATGAAGGCCGCGGAGGCGCGCGGCGTGCGCGCCCCGCTGATCGAAGCCGCGCTCTGGAAAGACGAGATCCGGGCGCTCTCGCGCGAGCTCGGGCTGCCGACCTGGGACAAGCCGTCCTTCGCATGCCTGTCGTCGCGCTTCCAGTACGGCGATCCGATCACCGCCGAGAAGCTCCGCCGCATCGACGACGCCGAGGCCTTCGTGCGAAGCCTGGGCTTCCGCCAGTTCCGGGTGCGCCATCACGACCGGCTGGCTCGCCTGGAGCTGGTCCCGGAGGAGATGCCGCGCCTCTGGGAGGAGGACCGGCACGGGGCGATTGTCCGCCGCTTCCGCGAGCTGGGCTATCTCTACGTGACGCTCGACCTGCAGGGCTTCCGCAGCGGCAGCGCCAACGAGGTGCTGAAGTGGATCGGGAAAAAGTAAGGGAGCTGCTGGAGGCGGTCGCGGGCGGCGCGCTGGCCCCCGACCAGGCGCTGTCCCGGCTCCGCGCGCTGCCCGTCGAGGATCTGCGCTTCGCGCGGGTGGATCTGCACCGCTCGCTCCGCCACGGCGTGCCCGAGGCCGTCTTCTGCCAGGGCAAGACGCCGGAGCAGGTGGTGGCGATCGTGCGGCGGCTCGCGGAGGCGCACGACAACGTGCTCGCCACGCGCGCCGAGCCGGCGGTGGTGGCCGCGCTGCTCGCGAGCGGCTTACCCTGCCGGGTACACGAGGCCGCGCGCCTCGTCGTGGTCAAGCCGGTGGCGCGCGCGGGCGTCGGGCTCATCGTGGTGGTCAGCGCGGGCACCTCCGACCAGCCGGTGGCCGAGGAGGCCGCGGTCACCGCGGAGGCGATGGGCAACCATGTCGAGCGCGTGTTCGACTGCGGCGTCGCGGGCCTGCACCGGCTGGTACCGCACCTGGACCGCCTCAACGAGGCGAACGCGATCATCGCGGTGGCCGGGATGGAGGGCGCGCTGCCCAGCGTGCTCGGCGGCCTGGTGGATCGCCCGGTGATCGCGGTGCCGACCAGCGTGGGCTACGGCGCCTCGTTCGGGGGCGTGGCCGCCCTGCTGGCCATGCTGAACTCCTGCGCCCCCGGCGTCTCGGTCGTCAACATCGACAACGGCTACGGGGCGGCCGCGCAGGCGAACCAGATCAACAAGCTCGCGGCCAAGCTCCGCTAACTCTCATGCGCCTGGCGTACTTCGATTGCCCGAGCGGCGCCTCGGGGGACATGATCCTGGGCGCGCTGGTGGACGCGGGCGCGCCGTTCGAGGCGCTCACCCGCGAGCTGGCCGGCCTCGGCGTGACGGGCTATCGCCTCGAGCGCCGCGAGGTCATCAAGGCGGGCTTCCGGGCCACCAAGGTGGACGTCGCGCTCGGTCACCACGAGGCCGGCCATCGCGGCCTCCGGGAGATCCTCGACATCCTGGAGGGCGGCCGCCTGGCGCCCGCGGTGCGGGACATGGCCTCGCGCGTCTTCCAGCGCCTGGCCGAGGCGGAGGCCCGGGTGCACGGCACCACCCCGGAGCGCGTGCACTTCCACGACGTGGGCGCGGTGGACGCGATCGTGGACGTCACCGGCGCGTGCATCGGCCTCCACCTGCTCGGCGTGGACGCGGTCCACGTGGGCGCGCTGCCGGTAGGCGGGGGGTTCGTGGAGGGCCCGCACGGCCGCATGCCGGTTCCCGGCCCGGCCACCGCCGAGCTGCTCAAGGGCTTCCCCACGCTCGACACCGGCATCCGCCGGGAGCTGGTCACCCCGACCGGGGCGGCCATCCTCACGACCCTGGCGGCCGGGGCGGGGACGATGCCGGCCATGCGGATCACCGCGGTCGGCTACGGGGCGGGTACGATGGACCTCGAGACGCCCAACGTGCTCCGGCTCTTCGTGGGCGAGGCCTCGGGGGCGCCCGGCCCCGCGCCCGTCGAGACCATCGTCCAGGTCGAGACCACCGTGGACGACATGTCGCCGCAGCTTTACGAGCCCCTGCTGGAGCGGCTCCTCGAGGCCGGGGCACTGGACGTCTGGCTCACCCCCGTGATCATGAAGCGCAGCCGGCCGGGGGTGGTCCTGACCGTGCTCTGCGAGCCGGCGCGGGTCGCCGACCTCTCGCGCCTGCTCTTCGAGGAGTCCTCGACCATCGGCGTCCGCTGGACCGCGTACCAGCGCGCCCGCCTCGAGCGCGAGATGGTCCGGCTCGACACCGCGCACGGGCCGGTGACCTTCAAGGTCTCCCGGCTCGAGGGCCGGGTGGTCACGGTCACGCCCGAATTCGAGGAAGTGCGGCGCATCGCGCGCGACCGCGGCCTTCCGGTCCGGGAGGTGCTCGAGCAGGCGCGCGTCGACGGCCGTCGCCTCCTCGCCACCCCTTGACACCGTCCCCGGCCCGGCATACGGTTGGGGGCGCTTTCCCGGCCTCGGACCCTTATCACTCAGGAGGTTGCGCGGTGAAAAAGACCGTGTCGATGACGATCAACGGTGCCCCCCAGTCCCACGAAGTGGAGCCCCGGCTCCTGCTCGTGCACTACATCCGTGAGCAGGCGGGCCTGACCGGCACGCACGTCGGGTGCGACACGAGCCAGTGCGGCGCCTGCACGGTGCATGTCAACGGCATGGCGGTGAAGTCGTGCACGCTGCTCGCGGTGCAGTGCGACGGCGCGCAGGTGCTCACCATCGAGGGCCTCGCCAAGGACGGCAAGCTCCACCCGATCCAGGACGGCTTCTGGGAGAAGCACGGGCTCCAGTGCGGCTTCTGCACGCCCGGCATGATCATGTCGGCCCACCAGATGCTCCAGCGGAACCCGCGGCCGACCGAGGCGCAGATCCGCCACGACCTGGAAGGCAATCTCTGCCGCTGCACCGGCTATCACAACATCGTCAAGGCCATCCAGTACGCCGCCGAGAAGATGGCGGGGAAGTGAGGCGCGACCATGGCCACCGCCCGACTACTCGGCGCGAGTATCAAGCGGCGTGAGGATCCCCGGTTCATCACCGGCAAGGGCAACTACACCGACGACCTGAAGCTGGCCGGGATGACCCACGCGGTGTTCGTGCGCAGCCCGCACGCCAACGCGAAGATCCGCAAGATCGACACCGCCAAGGCGTCGAAGGCTCCGGGGGTCGTGGCGATCTTCACCGGCAAGGACATGACGGGGGTGAACTCGCTTCCCTGCGGGTGGCTCCTGCCCGAGCTGAAGATCCCGCCGCACATGCCGCTGGCGACCGACGCGGCCCACTACGTCGGCGACCCGGTGGCCATTGTCATCGCGGAGAGCCAGTCGGCGGCCAGCGACGCGGCCGACATGGTGGTGGTCGACTGGGACGTCCTGCCCGGGGTGACCAATACCGAGAAGGCGGCGGCCAAGGGCTCGCCCCAGATCCACGAGGTGGCGCCCAGCAACGAGGCCTTCAAGTGGCAGATCGGCGACGCGGCCGCCACCGACGCCGCGTTCAACGCGGCCCCGGTCGTGGTGAAGAAGCGGATCATCAACCAGCGCCTGGTCGCCAATCCCATGGAGCCCCGGGCCTGCGTGGCCCGCTACGAGGACGCCACCGGCGAGTGGACCCTCTGGGTCACCTCGCAGAATCCCCACGTGCACCGCCTGCTCATGACCGCGTTCGTGCTGGGCATCCCCGAGCACAAGGTGCGGGTGATCGCTCCGGACGTGGGCGGCGGCTTCGGCTCCAAGATCTTTCTCTACAACGAGGAGACGGTCTGCACCTGGGCGACCAAGCAGATCAAGCGGCCGATCCGCTGGACCTCCTCGCGCCGCGAGGCGTTCCAGACCGACGCCCACGGGCGCGACCACGTGACCGACGCCGAGGTGGCGGTGGCCAAGGACGGCAAGCTCCTGGGTCTGCGCGTGAAGACCACCGCCAACCTGGGGGCGTATCTCTCGACGTTCGCCCCCGCGGTGCCGACCTACCTGTACGCCACGCTGCTGAACGGCGTCTACGAGTGGCCCGCCATTCACGCGGAGGTGACCGGCGTCTTCACCAACACCACGCCGGTGGACGCCTACCGGGGGGCCGGGCGGCCCGAGGCCTGCTACCTGCTCGAGCGGATGATGGACGCGGCGGCGGCCGCGCTCAAGATGGACCCGGTCGAGATCCGGAAGAAGAACTTCATCCCGAAGTTCTCCAACGGCTACCAGACCAAGGTCGCGCTGTCCTACGACAGCGGCAACTACCAGGGTGCGCTCGACAAGCTGCTCGGCATGCTCGACTACAAGAAGTTCCGGACCGATCAGGCGGCGGCGCGCGCGCAGGGCCGGCTGATGGGCATCGGCTTCTCGACCTACATCGAGGCCTGCAGCATCGCCCCGTCCAAGGTCGTGGGCTCGCTCGGGGCCCAGGCCGGCCTCTGGGAGTCCGGCAAGGTCCAGGTGCATCCCACCGGCAAGGTCAGCGTGTTCACCGGCTCCCACTCGCACGGGCAGGGCCACGAGACCACCATGGCCCAGATCGTGGCCGACCACCTCGGCATCCCGATGGACGACGTGGAGATCGTGCACGGGGACACCGGCCGGGTGCCGTTCGGCATGGGCACTTACGGGAGCCGCTCGGCCTCGGTGGGCGGCACCGCGATCGTGATGTCGCTCGATAAGATCAAGGAGAAGGGCAAGAAGATCGCCGCGCACCTGCTCGAGGCGAACCCGAAGGACATGGAGTACGTGGGCGGCCAGTTCGTGGTCAAGGGCTCGCCCCAGAAGGCGATCCCGTTCGGGCAGGTCGCGCTCACCGCGTACGTCCCGCACAACTATCCGGAGGGCGTGGAGCCGGGGCTCGAGGAGACGAGCTTCTACGATCCGTCCAACTTCTGCTTCCCCTTCGGCGCGCACGCCTGCGTGGTCGAGGTGGATCCGGACACCGGGCACGTGAAGATCCTCCGCTACCTCGCGGTGGACGACGTCGGCAACGTGATCAACCCCATGATCGTGGACGGGATGGTCCACGGGGGCATCACCCAGGGCGTGGCGCAGGCGCTCTGGGAGGAGGCGGTGTACGACAACGCCTCCGGGCAGCTCGTCAGCGGGAGCATGATGGACTACACGCTCCCCAAGGCGGACATGCTGCCGTTCTACGAGACCGACCGCACCGAGACGCCCACCCCCGTGAACCCGCTCGGCGTCAAGGGCGCGGGCGAGACGGGCACGATCGCGTCGACGCCCGCGGTGGTCAACGCGGTGGTGGACGCCCTGTCGGGGCTCGGCGTGGACCACATCGATGCCATGCCGCTGACGCCCGAGCGGGTCTGGAAGACCGCCCAGGCCGCCAAATCCAGGAAGTAAGGGAGACGCCGACATGTACCCAGCCCAGTTCGAGTACCACACGCCCGGCACGGTGAGAGAGGCGCTGGACCTGCTCGGGCGCCACAAGGACGACGCCAAGCTGCTGGCGGGCGGCCATAGCCTGCTGCCGGCCATGAAGCTGCGCCTGGCGCAGCCCAAGCACCTGGTGGATCTCCGGAAGGTCTCCGGCCTCTCCGGGATCAAGGAAGACGGCGGCGCGCTCGTCATCGGGGCGATGACCACCCACTACCAGGTCGAGTCCTCGGCGGTCGTGAAGTCGAAGTGCCCGATGCTCGCGGCGGTGGCCGCCCAGATCGGGGACCCGATGGTGCGCAACATGGGCACGATCGGCGGGAGCCTGGCCCACGCGGACCCGGCCGCCGACTACCCGGCCGCGATCATCGCGCTCGGCGCGGAGATGGTGGCCGAGGGCCCCAAGGGCAAGCGCACGATCAAGGCCGATGACTTCTTCAAGGGCCTGCTCACCACCGCGCTCGCGGAGGACGAGATCCTGACCGAGGTGCGCGTGCCCGCGATGGCGGGCAAGACGGGCGCCGCCTACATGAAGTTCCCGCACCCGGCCTCCCGGTTCGCGGTGGTCGGCGTCGCGGCGGTGCTGAGCGTGGACGGCGGCAAGGTCGGCAAGGCCAGCGTGGCGGTCACCGGCGCGGGCACCAAGGCGGTCCGCGCCAAGGGCGTGGAAGCCGCGATCACCGGCAAGGCCGCCGACGCCGCGTCCATCCAGGCGGCGGCCGAGAAGGCGGCCGAGGGCGTGGACGTCCAGGCGGATCTGCAGGGCACGGTGGAGTACAAGAGCCACCTCGTACGGGTCTTCGCCAAGCGCGCGATGGAGGCGGCCGCCGCGGCCGTGAAGTAAGCCGCTCGGGTGAGACGTCCACTCGACGAGCCCCGCGGGGACCATCCCGCGGGGCGTCGTTTTTGGAGGGCGCCCTGATCGCCGCGGTCGTCCTCGCCGCCGGCCTCTCGCGCCGGATGGGCCAGGCCAAGCTGCTCATGAAGGTGGGCGGCCGCGCCATCATCCGCTACGTCGTCGAGAGCGTGCTGGCGGGCGGGGCGGACTCGGTGTGGGTCGTGACCGGGCCCGACGTCGAGCCGATCCAGGCGGCCCTGGTCGGCATCGAGGTGCAGATCGCGGTGAATCCGGCGCCGGAGGAGGGCCAGGCCGGCTCGGTGCGCACGGGCATCGCCGCGCTACCCGCGTCGGTGGACTGGGCGCTGATCGCGCTCGGCGACCAGCCGCTGCTGGCCCCGGCGATCATCCCGGCGCTCCTGGCGGCCCGCCGCACGAGCCCCAAGCTCATCGTGGCGCCGCGCTACCGGGACGGGCAGGGCAACCCGGTGGTGTTCAGGCGCGAGATCTTTCCCGAGCTGCTGCGCCTGACCGGCGACCTCGGCGCGCGGCCCATCATCCAGAGAGACCCGGCTCGCGTGGAGTGGGTCGATCTCGACCTGCCCATGCCGCCGGACGTGGATACGCCCGACGACTATGAGAAGATCCGGGCGAACCTCCGGGCCGGCAATCACGCGGTGTAGACTGAGAGGGCCATGAGAGCCGAGATCGAGACGATCCAGCAGATGATGGAGAAGGCCGACTACGTCACCGACCCGGCCATCGCGACGTCCGTGCACCTGGCGATGACGCTCAGGAAGCCGCTCCTCATCGAGGGGCACGCGGGCGTCGGCAAGACCGAGATCGCCAAGGTGATGGCGCGGATGCTCGGCACCAACCTCATCCGCCTGCAATGCTACGAGGGTCTCGACGCGGCCCAGGCGCTCTACGAGTGGAACTATCCCAAGCAGCTCCTGCACATCAAGCTCGAGGAGGCGACCACCCATACCCTTCGCGAGAAGGAAGCGACGATCTTCTCGGAGCCCTTCCTGATCCGCCGCCCGCTGCTCCAGGCGATCAGCCAGGACGGCAAGCCGCCGGTGCTGCTCATCGACGAAGTCGATCGAAGCGACGAAGAATTCGAAGCGTTCCTCCTCGAGGTGCTCGCCGAGTTCCAGGTGACGATCCCCGAGATCGGCACCATCAAGACCGCGCATCCGCCGTACGTCATCCTCACGTCGAACCGGGTGCGCGAGCTCTCCGACGCGCTCCGCCGCCGCTGTCTCTACCTGTGGATCGACTTCCCGGGGTTCGAGAAGGAAGTCCGCATCGTCACGCGCAAGGTGCCGGGCGTGAACGAGGCGCTCGCCCGCGAGATCTCGCGCTTCATGGAAGGCCTCCGCACCATGCGCCTCTCCAAGGTGCCGGGGGTGGCGGAGAGCCTCGACTGGGCGCAGGCCCTGGCCTCGCTCCACGCCGATCATCTCGACGAGGACCTCGTGCTGGAGACGCTCGGCTGCGTGCTCAAGGACGCCGACGACATCAAGCGCTTCAAGCGGGAGCTGACCTCCAGCGGGCTCAAGCGCTTCGCGGCCGCCGAGGGCTAGCATGGCGGGCCCTCGCGACCTCACCACCGCCGTCCTCCGCTTCGGCCAGATGCTGCGGGCGGCGGGACTCCCGCTCACCCTGGGTGAGCTGATGGACGGGGTGCGGGCGCTCGAGGTCGTGGACCTGCTGGACCGCCAGGACGTCTACCTGGCGCTGCGGACGACGCTGGTCGCCCGGCGGGAGGAGTTTCCCGCCTTCGACCGCTGCTTCGACGTGTTCTGGCGCTTCCAGGCCGACGAGGGGCAGGGGCTCGACGGCCTGATGAGCCCGACCGACGCCGCCATCCCGGAGGAGCACGCCGGCAATACCGGGGCGGAGGCGGCCCAGAAGAAGGTCTCGGTGGCGCTCGAGGGCTGGGAGGAGCAGGGAGACGACGACGGCGAGCCGCTCGAGGTCCCCGGGGTCAGCGATCGAGAAATCCTCATGGATCAGGACTTTTCGGCCTTTCCGGTTGAGGATCTCGACGAGGTCGCCCGGCTCACGATCCTGATCGCCAAGCGCCTCGCCCGGCGCATCAGCCGGCGCAAGCGCCCGACCCGACGCGGCGGCATCATCGACATGCGCCGGAGCATGCGCGCCAACCTGATGAAGGGCGAGATCATCGAGCTGCGGAGACGAGAGCGACGGCGCCGCAAGGTCCGCCTGGTGCTGCTCTGCGACGTCTCGGGCTCGATGGACCTCTACAGCCGATTCCTGCTCCAGTTCCTCTACGCCCTCCAGAACGTCTTCGGCC
>DATFUK010000455.1:0-2338 GCA_035260865.1 Candidatus Methylomirabilota bacterium
TTCGGCCTCTCAATCGCTCTCACCAACGCCAGGAGGACACACCGATGGCCGCTCTCCCGCTGATCCCGTCCACCGTCGTCGGCTCGCACGGCAAGGCGGGCTGGTGGTACACCGCCGTGAAGGCCTACGAGGCCGGGGACATGGGACCCGGCGACCTCGAGGAGATGTTCGACGACGCCGCCGACACCGCCATCCGTGACATGGAGCGGGCCGGGCTCGACGTCATCACCGACGGCGAGGTGCGCCGCCTCGACGGCTACGTGGACTCCTACTACGCGGTCATCAAGGGCATCGAGCCGCTGCCGGTGCGCCGCAAAGCCGGCCCCTGGGGCTACGACCAGCAGACGCGCTACGAGGCGACCGGCCGCATCGAGGCGCCCGCGGGCGGCCTCGGCATCATCAAGGAGTTCGAGTACCTCAAGGCCCACACCACCCGGGGCATCAAGGCCACCTGCGCGGGGCCGCTCACCTTCGGCTCCCGCATCCATCCCGGCAAGATGTACAAGGGCGTGGTGGACGTGGCCGAGCGCTTCGCCGAGGTGATCAACGCCGAGCTCCGCGGGCTCGTGGACGCGGGCGCCGACTTCATCCAGATCGACGAGCCGGCGCGCGGCAACGTGAGCGGCGAGGAGATGGCGCGCCTGTTCAACCTGGCCACCGAGGGCGTGAAGGCCAAGCTCGGCTTCCACATCTGCTTCGGGAACCGCTTCGGCCGCTCCCGGTTCGACCGCTCCTACCGGCCGTACTTCCCCGGTGTGCTGAAGGCCCGGGCCGAGCAGCTCGTGCTCGAGTTCGCGGGCCGGGAGCTCTCCGAGCTCGATCTCTGGAAGGAGTACGGCCAGGATCGCGAGCTGGGGGCCGGGGTCATCGACGTGAAGGGCTTCAATCCCGAGAGCCCGGAGGACGTGGCCGCCCGCATCCGGCGGGTGCTGACGGTCTGCCGCCCCGAGAAGCTCTACGTGAATCCCGACTGCGGCTTCGGGTGGTCTCCCCGCTACATGTGCAACCAGAAGGTGCGGGCGCTCGCGGCCGGCGCGGTGCTGGCCCGCCAGCAGCTCACCGGCTCGCGCTGATCGCCGGGATGGCGGGCGGCGCGGGCCGCGCGTCACTCTGGAAACACCGCCGATGAGCACGAAATGCATTCTGATCTCGTCGCTTCCCCTGCCGATTCTTGCGAGTGTCAGGAGTGTCGCGTCGGCCGGCTGACACCATCCGGTGAGTGATTTTCATTGTTTACCGCGAAGTGTCCGCCTGGCATTTGCCTTGCTCCCCCTGGTCGACACTGGCTCGACGCGTCCACCTTGCGCCGGTGAGAGGGAGCAAACACGATGAGGTCCGGAACGAAAGTCTTCGCGATGGCGGCCGCCCTGCTGTGCGCAGGCCTGCCGGTTGTCGTCGCCGCCCAGTCCGAGGAAAGCGCCGGCGTGGTCACCACCGTCAACGGCGACGCGACGTTGATCCGCGCCGTGGCCGCCGCGCGGCCGGTCTCCCTGCAGATGCGCGACGAGATCTTCGTGCGGGACCGCATCCACACCCAGCAACACTCGCTGGTCCGGGTCCTCCTGGGCGGGAAGGCTCTCATCACGGTGCGCGAGCTGTCGATCCTCACCGTGACCGAGGAAGCCGGGAGGGTCACCGTGGACCTGCAGTCGGGGAAGATCGGCGTCGCGGTGGTCAAGGGCCGCATGCGCCCGGGCGAGGTGATCGAGATCCGCTCCCCCAACGCGACCGCCGCCGTGCGGGGCACCGTCTTCGTGGTGGAGGTGGACCCGGTCAAGGCCGGCGAGGCGATCCCCGTCACCACCACGCGCGTTCACCTGTTTCACGGTGCGCTCGACGTGAGCGCCCGTCTCGACCCGTTCCAGCCCACCGTCCGTCTCGCTGAGCTGCAGAGCGTGGTGGTGGCCGGCAACACGCTCGGGTCGGTGCACCCGCTCTCGCGTGATGCGGTCGCCACGCTGACCGCGGACCTGAAGCCCAGGCAGGTGCAGACGAATGACGCGCCGGATGAGTTCAAGAATCCTCTGATGGCCCGCGAGCAGGGCCGAGCGATCCTGCTCGCCACCGCGCTGCTCCCGCCGGTGCCGGGTGGCCCGCCCGTTCAGGGAGTGCTGAAGAACGTGAAGGGCACCGTCAACGGCACGGTGAAGGGGGTGACCGGCATCGCGACGAACCTGACCGATGTCACTGCGGATACGCTCGATCGCTTGATGGACACGCTCGGCCTCGGCGATACGCTCGTGGGCGGGCTGGTCGAAGGCGTCGGCGACACCCTGCAGGGGACGGTCGGCACGCTGGGCAACACGCTCACGAACACGGTGGGCGGAGTCGGCAACAC
>DATFUK010000456.1:0-2601 GCA_035260865.1 Candidatus Methylomirabilota bacterium
TGACCGGGACGGCGGGCGGACAGCCGATCGCGGTGCCGCTCGACACCATGATCCGGGCGTATCCCACCACGGCTCCGCTCGTGGTGTCGCGCCAGGGGCAGTTCCCGGCGGTGACCCTGTCCTTCAACCTCGCCCCCAGGGCGGCCCTCGGCGATGCGGTTGCGGCGGTGGAGGCGACGACCCGCCAGCTCGGGCTGCCCGCGAGTATCCAGGGCAGCTTCCAGGGGACCGCCCGGGCATTCCAGGCCGCGCTGGCCAACGAGCCGCTGCTCATTGCCGCCGCGCTGGTGGCGGTCTACATCGTGCTGGGGGTGCTCTACGAGAGCTACATCCACCCGCTCACGATCCTGTCCACGCTGCCGTCGGCGGGAGTGGGGGCGATCCTCGCGCTGCTGGTCTGCGGGGAGGAGCTGAGCGTCATCGCGCTGATCGGCATCATCCTGCTGATCGGTATCGTGAAGAAGAACGCGATCATGATGATCGACTTCGCGCTGGAGGCGGAGCGCCGGCAGGGCCAGAGCCCGAGTGACGCCATCTACCAGGCCTGCCTGCTGCGATTCCGTCCGATCATGATGACCACGATGGCGGCCTTGCTGGCCGCGCTGCCGCTCGCCCTGGGGAGAGGGGTGGGCTCGGAGCTACGGCGGCCCCTCGGCATCGCCATCGTGGGCGGGCTCATCGTGAGCCAGCTGCTCACGCTCTACACCACGCCGGTGATCTACCTCGCCTTCGACCGGCTCGCACGGCGCGTGCGGCGGGCTTCGGCATGAACATCTCCGCGCCTTTCATCCGGCGGCCGGTGGCCACCACACTGCTGACGATCGGCCTCGCCCTGAGCGGGATCCTCGCCTGGGGCCTGCTGCCGGTCTCGCCCCTGCCCCAGGTCGACTTCCCGACGATCCAGGTCTCCGCGACGCTGCCGGGGGCGGAGCCGGACACGATGGCGACATCGGTGGCGGCGCCGCTGGAGCGGCAGTTCGGCCGCATCGCGGGCCTCACCGAGATGACGTCGACCAGCTATCTCGGCTCGACGAGCATCGCGCTGCAGTTCGACCTGTCCCGGAACATCGACGGCGCCGCCCGCGACGTGCAGGCCGCCATCAACGCGGCCCGCGGCTACCTGCCGCCCGCGCTCCCGAACAACCCGAGCTACCGCAAGGTCAATCCGGCCGACGCGCCGATCATGATCGTGGCCCTGACCTCCGACACGCTCGGTCGTGGCCAGATGTACGACGCGGCCTCCAGCGTCCTGCAGCAGAAGCTGTCCCAGCTGCCGGGGGTGGGGCAGGTCATCGTGGGCGGCAGCTCGCTGCCGGCGGTGCGGGTGGAGATGAACCCCACCGCGCTCAACCAGTATGGCATCCCGCTCGAGACCGTCCGGAGCGCGCTGGCCGCCACCACCCAGTACCGGCCCAAGGGCCAGCTGGGCGACGCGGCGCGGGCCTCGGAAATCGCGTCCAACGATCAGCTCCTCAAGGCCTCGGAGTACGCCTCGGTGATCATCGCCTTTCGATCGGGGCGGCCGGTGGGGCTCAGCGATGTGGCCCAGGTCGAGGACTCGGTCGAGAACGTGCGCACGACCGGCCTCGCGAATGGGAAGCCCTCGGTGCTGCTGGTGATCTTCCGACAGCCGGGGGCCAACATCATCGACACGGTGGACGGGGTGCGCGGCCTGCTCCCGGAGCTTGCCGCCGCGGTCCCACGGGCCATCACCATGTCGGTGGTGATGGATCAGACTCAGACCATCCGCGCCTCGCTGCACGACGTCGAGCTTACGCTGGTGATCTCGGTGCTCCTGGTGACGCTCGTCGTGTTCGCGTTTCTGCGGAGCATGCGGGCCACCCTGATCCCCGCGGTGGCGGTGCCGGTCTCGCTGGTCGGCACCTTCGGGGTGATGTACGTGCTCGGCTACAGCCTGGACAACCTCTCGCTCATGGCGCTCACGATCGCGACCGGATTCGTGGTGGACGACGCGATCGTCGTGCTGGAGAACGTGGCGCGGCATCGGGCGGCCGGGCTCACCCCGCTCGAGGCGGCGCTGCGGGGCGCGCGGGAGATCGGCTTCACCGTCCTGGCCATCAGCCTCTCGCTGGTGGCGGTGTTCACCCCCATCCTCCTGATGGGTGGCCTGGTGGGCCGCCTCTTCCGGGAGTTCGCGATGACGCTCTCCGCGGCGATCGCGATCTCGCTGCTGGTATCGCTCACGACCACCCCGATGATGTGCGCCACCGTCCTCCTGCCGGAGGCGGACGGGCCCCACGGCCGGCTCTACCGGGCGAGCGAGGGGGCCTTCGAGTGGATGCGGCGCGTTTACGAGACGAGCCTCGCGTGGGTGCTGCGGCATCCGCGCGGCGTGCTCGCCGTGACCCTCCTGACCGTCGCCCTGAATGGCTACCTGTTCTGGGTCGTGCCCAAGGGATTCTTTCCTCAGCAAGACACCGGGCGGCTGCAGGGGGCGATCCAGGCGGCGCAGGACATCTCGTTCCAGGCGATGCAGGGAAAGCTGACCGAGATCGTGGACATCGTCGGGCACGACCCGGCGGTCGCGAACGTGGTGGGATTCACGGGTGCCCAGGGCAACGGGCCCAGCACCGCTACCAA
>DATFUK010000457.1:0-3279 GCA_035260865.1 Candidatus Methylomirabilota bacterium
CCCGCCGGCACCGGAACGTCCTCGAACTCGCTCCGCTGCCTCACCGGTCCGGACGAGGAGGCGCACGACGTGAGCGTCAGCACGAGCGCGCAGAACACAAGGAGACGTGACATGGGGGTGACCTCCCTTGCTTGGCCGCGAGTAGTCGTGACCTCCTATTCTACGCACGAGCGGCGGGTCGCGGCAGGAAGACTTACGCGTGCGCCCGGAACTTTTGTAGTATGGGCTCGATGACGCGCCGCGGTCTCCTGGCCCTCGTCCTCCTCGGCGCGGCCGCGCTCCTCCCGGGCGGCTGCGGCGGCGACACCCCCAAGTCCATCAAGGTGGTGATCGCGGAGTACAGCCGGGACCACACGCGGCCGTTCTGGGCGGCCCTGGCCGAGCAGTACACCAAGCAGACCGGGGTGAAGGTGGACCTGCAGGTGATCGACTGGAACTCCATCGATCAGCAGGTCAGCACGATGATCCAGAACAACCAGCCGCCCGACGTGCTCAACCTCAACTCGTTCTCGAGCTACGCCAAGGACGGCCTCCTCTACTCGGGCGACGAGGCCCTGTCGCCCAAGACCCGGGAGGATTTCCTCGAGGCCTTCGCGCGGGGCGGCACCTATCGCGACAAGCTCTACGGGTTCCCGATCCTGGCCAGCGCGCGCGCCTTCTTCTACAACCGCGACCTCCTCGCCAAGGCCGGCGTGGCCGCCCCCCCGAAGACCTGGGACGAGCTCGTGGCCGCCGCGAAGCGGGTGCAGGCGCTCGGGGGCGGGACGATCGGCTACGCGCTGCCGCTCGGGCCCGAGGAGGCGCAGGCCGAGTGGTCCATCTGGATGTGGAACAACGGGGGCGACTGGAAGTCCGGCGAGGCGTGGGCGATCAACAGCGAGAAGAACGTGCAGACGCTCCAGTTCCTGGCATCGCTCGCCAACACCCACAAGGTCACCCAGGTCAACCCGGGCAAGACCAACCGCACCGACGGCGCCTTCCAGCTCTTCAAGGACGGCAAGGTCGGGATGGTCATGGGCTTCAGTCCGCTCGCGGCCCAGCTCGACGCGGAGGGCAAGGTCCGCTACGGGGTGACCCAGATGCCGACCAACGTGGGGGCGCCGGTGACCCTGGGGGTCGAGGACTACCTCATGGCCTTCAAGAAGAAGGGCAACCAGGAGGCGGTGCGCCAGTTCCTCGATCTGTACTACCAGCCCGAACAGATTACCCGGTGGATCGGCGCCGAGGGCTTCCTGCCCGTCACCAAGTCGGGCCGCGAGCGCATGAGCGGGAACGAGAAGCTCAAGCCGTACCTCGACGCGCTGCCGAGCGCCCGCCTGGCTCCCACCACCGATCCCACGTGGGACAAGGTGAAGCTCGACGTCCAGCAGAGTATCGGCGCGGCGGTCCAGCCGGGCGGCGACCCGAAGCAGGTGCTCGACCGCCTCCAGAAGAACGCGGCGGAGAGCGCTCGCTGACGGGCCCGCGCCCGCGAGGCCCGAGCGCGGGCCGGGCGCTCCTCTGGCTCGGCCCGAGCCTCCTGCTGATCGCGGCGGTGGTGATCTACCCCGCGATCGAGCTGGTGCGCGCGTCCCTCGGCCGCTACTCGATCACCGGCCTCTACCAGGGCGCGGTGGGCCCGCGCAACTATGCGCGCCTGCTCGAGCAGGAGGCCCTGCCCGCGGTGGCCGGCAACACCGTGATCTGGGTCGCGACGGTGGTGGCGGTCACCATCGCGCTCTCCCTCGGGATCGCCCAGCTCCTGAACGAATCCTTCCCGGGCCGCCGGCTGGTGCGATGGGCGCTCATCGTGCCGTGGGCCGCCTCGCTCATCATGACCTCGAAGCTCTTCGTGTGGCTCTACGACTACTACTTCGGCCTGCTCAACCGCGTGATGACCGCGATGGGCCGGGCGCCGGTCGACTGGCTGGGCGACGACCGCACCGTGATGGGCGCGATGATCGCGGTCGGGGTGTTCGTGTCGCTGCCGTTCACGACCTACGTCCTGCTCGCGGGGCTGCAGACCATTCCCGGCGAGGTCTACGAGGCGGCCCGGGTGGACGGGGCGGCGGGCTGGCGCAGCTACCGGCTGATCACCCTGCCGCTCCTCCGGCCCGCGCTGCTGGTGGCCGCGGTGCTGAACCTGATCTACGTCTTCAACTCCTTCCCGATCGTGTGGACGCTCAACGACCGCAATCCCGGCTTCGCCCACGACACCATGATCACGTTCATGTACAAGATCGCGTTCAAGAGCGCGCTGCGGGACGTGGGCCTGGCCGCCGCCCTCGGGGTGGTCAACGTGCTGCTGATCCTGGTCGCGGTGGTCGTCTACCTGCGGGCGGCGCGCTGGCGGGAGGAGCCGGTCTGATGCGTCGACTCGCGCTCGGCGCGGCGGGCCTGCTGCTCGCGGCCGCGCTCCTGGCGCCCTACGCGGTGATGCTCCTCACTGCGCTCAAGCCGGCGGCCGAGCTGCGGGTGAGCCCGCCGCGGCTCCTGCCCCAGCAATGGCGGCCGCAGAACTTCTGGATGGTGCTGCGCGACCCGGAGTTCCAGTCCTGGCTCACCGTGTCGCTGGTGGTGGCCGTCGCCTCGACGCTGCTGGTGCTGGTGGCCGCGGTGCCCGCCGCCTACCACACCGCGCGCCATCGCTTCCCGGGCCGCGCGGCCTTCCTGTTCCTGGTTCTGGTCACCCAGATGTTCGCGCCGACCGCGCTGGTGGTCGGCCTCTACCGCGAGTTCTTCGAGCTCGGCCTCATCAACACCTACACTGCGCTCGTCGCGGTCAATGCCGCCTTCAACCTCGCCTTCGCGATCTGGATCCTCCGCGCCTTCTTCGCCTCCATCCCCCGAGAAATAGAAGAGGCCGCCGCGGTCGACGGCTGCGGACCCGCGGGCACCCTCTTCCGCATCATCCTCCCGGTCGCCGCGCCCGGCATCGTCACCGCCGCCATCTTCGCCTTCATCGCCGCATGGAACGAGTACATCGTTGCCCTCACCCTGATGACCGACGCCTCGATGCGCCCCCTCACCGTCGGCATCACCTCCTACGTCACCGCCTACGTCCAACACTGGGATTTGCTCTTCGCAGCCTCGACAATCGCCATCGTCCCCGTCGTCATACTGTTCGCATCGATCGAGCCCTATCTGGTCCCCCAGCCACTCCTCTTCATCCCGATGGCCGACATCATCAACAAGCTCGAGCTCGGCAACACCCTGAGCGCGGTGATGCTCACCTACCCCACCCTGCTGATCCCGTTCTGCGCGTGGCTGCTGATGGGCTACTTCAAGAGCGTGCCGCGC
>DATFUK010000458.1:0-15547 GCA_035260865.1 Candidatus Methylomirabilota bacterium
GCGCGGCCGGTCAGCCCGCCGTCCACCAGGAGCGCGCCGCCCACGTCCACCGCGGGGAACGCGCCGGGCACCGCGGCCGCCGCCATCAGGGCCTCGCGGGTGAGGGTCCGGTTGTCGAAGAGGCGCGGCTCGCGGCGGGCCAGGTCGGTCGTGACCACGAGCAGCCGCACCGGCGAGGCGCGGACCCGATCGAGATCGAGCGAGGCGTCGATCAGCTCGCGCAGCGGCTGCGGGTCGAAGAGCGAGCCGGCGCGATCCAGGGCGAGCAGGGTGAGCCAGCCCGGCAGCAGGCCCGCGAAGAGCACGCGGGTGCGGAGCGAGTACACCCGATCGCGCGAGAGGCCGCGCCAGAGCGCCTCCAGGCGATCCGGGCGGCCGTCCGCGATCATCGCCGCGTTCAGGGCGCCCGCGGAGGAGCCGGCCACCAGCCGGATGGTCAGGCCGCGCTCCACCAGGACCGCGGCGACCCCCGCCTCGTAGGCGCCCTTGGCCCCGCCGCCGGAGAGCACGAGCGCGGTGGGCGCGTCGAGCGGGCGGGCGGAAGCCCCACACGGAGACGCGGCGACGGAGGTGGCGCCCAGCGCGGGGCCGAGTAGAACGAGCAGGAGCAGCCGCGCGACCGCGGAGGGGGAAGGCATGACCCGGCTCTTACAACGAGCCAGGCCCGCGCGTCAATGACCGGGCGTGCGGCTAGGTCCTGGACGCGGCCTCGGGCTGGCGCTCCAGCACCATGCGCACGCGTCGCGAGAGGTACTCGATGGTGAACGGCTTCGTGATGACCGGGCCGATCAGGTCGAGTCCCTTGTTCACGAGGTAGTCGCGATCGTACGCGGACATGAACATCACCTTCATGCCGGGCAGCAGCGCGGTGAGCCCGGCCGCGAGCTCGCAGCCGTTCATCCCCGGCATCACCACGTCGGACAGCAGCAGGTGGATCGGCCCGGGGTGCTCGGCCGCGACGCGGACCGCGTCCTGGCCGTCGACCGCCTCGAGCACGCGATACCCCTCGGCGGCCAGCACGTCGCGGGCGAGCACCCGCACCCACGGATCGTCGTCGACGACGAGAATGGTGCGCATCAGCTGGCTTGGCGCCGCCGGACGCGAGACGGGATCTGGTCGGGCGCGGCGAGGCGCGCGTCGCTCTCCGCGCGCTTCGCGCGCAGGCGCTGGAGCCAGAGCGGCCGCGGCATGGCGTTCACGCGGACCGCGCGATCCACCACGGAGGCGCCGAGCGTCACGGACACCTTCTCGGTGCGCTCGCGGTTGAGCCAGGACTCGAGCGGATAGAACTCGACGCTGCCGCAGGTCGGGCAGTGCCGGAACATGGCCGAGTCGAACACGGTATTGCAATCGAGCTCCATGCAGAGCTTGGCGAAGCGTAGATCGATGCGCGGCAGGTCTCGTTGGAAGTTCATCCGATCCTCCCGTGGTGGCGTCTGGCGCCCCACTATGTCTGTGACCAGGCAGGCCGGAGAGCCCGGAGCCGGTACAACCCGCCGGTGGAGAAGGGACCGACTTGTTATCCCGTCCACCGCGCTCCCGACCTGCCTGATCCGTACGTGGTCCAAGGGGCAAGTCCTGTACCAGGAGGGATGCGCCGTAGAATCAACCGCTTGCCGACGGGCGCTCCGAGGGAGTTCCCCCGCTCTTCCGTGGGTGGGCAACGAACTACCCTATTGGTGGGCCCGCCCTTTCTCCGCACATTCTGCGGAGTGAGCGTCGTCTTGACAGGGCGCGCGCGCGCCCCGCATGATCTTGATGGATGGCTCCGGACGATCTCTCCTCGCTCCCCGCCGGCCGCGCGGCCACGCTCATCGCGGACCGCACGCTCTCCCCGCTCGACCTGCTCGAGGCGTGCCTCGCGCGCATCGCGGCGCGCGACGCGGAGATCCGCGCGTGGGTGCGCGTGGACGAAGCGGGGGCGCGCGCGGTCGCGCGCGAGCGCGAGGCGGAGGCGCGCGCGGGGCGGCTCCGGGGGCCGCTGCACGGCGTGCCGGTGGGCATCAAGGACATCTTCCACGTGGCGGGCATGACCACCACGTGCGGCGCCGCGCCCGCCTTTCACGTCGCGGCGACCGAGGACGCGGCCGCGGTGGCGCGGCTCCGCGCGGCGGGCGCGATCATCCTCGGCAAGGCGCACACCACCGAGTTCGCCTACTTCGAGCCCGGCCCCACTCGCAATCCGTGGAACGTCGGGCACACCCCGGGTGGCTCGTCGTCCGGCTCCGCGGCGGCGGTCGCCGCGCGCATGGCGCCGCTCGCCCTCGGCACCCAGACGGTCGGGTCGGTCCTGCGGCCCGCCGCCTACTGCGGGGTGGTTGGCTTCAAGGGTACGCACGGGCTAATCTCCACCGAGGGCGTCGTGCCGCTCGCGTGGAGCCTGGACCACGTGGGCGTCTTCGCGCGCGCGGTCGCGGACGCCGCCCTCACCGCCGGCGTGCTCGCGGGGCGTCCGCTCGCCGGCCCCGCCCCGCGGCCCCCGCGCCTCGCGCTCGCGTCCGAGCTGGTCGACCGCGCCACTCCGGAGACCGCGGCCGCGGTCCGCGCGACCGCGGAGCGCCTCACCCGCGCGGGCGCGACCATCGAGGAGGTGAAGCTGCCCGCGTCGTTCGCGGGCGTGCACGCGGCCGGACGGGGCGTGCTCGAGGTGGAGGCGAGCGCCTATCACGAGGAGCTCTACCGGGCCCACGCCGCCGCCTACCGGCCGCGCACGCGCGAGCTGATCGAGGGCGGCCTCGCGCGGCCCGCGGTGGCCTACGCGCGCGCGCAGCGCGCCCGTCTCGCCTTCCGCGAGGAGGTCATGCCGCTGCTCGCGGCCCACGACGCGCTGCTGTCGCCGACCGCGCCGGCGACCGCGCCGGAGGGCCTCGCCACGGGCGATCCCTGGTTCTGCGCGCCGTGGAGCTTCGCGGGCGTGCCCGCGTGCTCGCTCCCGAGCGGGGTGTCGGCGGCCGGCCTTCCGCACGCGGTGCAGCTCGTCGCGGCGGCGGAGCGCGACGCGGAGCTGCTCGCGGTCGCCGCGTGGTGCGAGCGCGTGCTAGACTTCAAGGAACGAGCGCGGTAGAAGGGCGGTTGATCAGTCCGTGGCGGACCCCGGTTCCCGTTTCGCGCTGAAGCGTTTCTTCTCGTTCTCGCGCTCTGCCTCCCCACGCAGCCTCGCCCCGACCCAGCCCGCCCTCGCCACCGGCATGATGAGCGAGGACGTGCTCACCGGCGCGCCCCCGCGGTCCTGGATCGCGCGGCTGCGCGAGCGCCTGCACCGCCGGTACGTCCTCGTCCCGCTGCTGGTGCTCGTGCTGGGCCTCGCCACGCTCGTGGAGGTGCGCACCTCCACCATGCAGGCCCTCGTGCTCTCCCGCGCGACCGCCTGGCTCACCTACCGGGTGGAGGCGGGCCCGAGCCCGGCGGTCCGCTTCCCGCACACCGGCCCCTACGACGAGCGGCTCGGCTACACGCGGCTCGGGGGCTTCGTCGACCGGCTCGAGGCCGCGGGCTATCGGGTCGAGCGCCAGGCGCGGCTCTCCCCGGGCCTCGACCGGCTGGCCGCGTGGGGCATCGCGCTGCCCTACCGCGAGAAGACGCGCGCGGGCCTCGCGGTGCTCGACCGCGAGGAGCGGCCGATCTACGCCACCCGCTATCCCGCCCAGGTCTATGAGCGCTTCGAGACGGTCCCCACGCTGCTCGTCAACACCGTGCTCTTCATCGAGAACCGCGAGCTCCTCGACGCGGGCCACCCCTTCCGAAACCCCGCGGTGGACTGGCGGCGGCTCGCCAAGGCGGTCGGGGTGGAGACGATCGGGCGGCTCGGCGGCGAGCGGCACTCCATCGGGGCGAGCACGCTGCCCACCCAGCTCGAGAAGCTCCGGCACTCGCCCGACGGGCGCACGCGCTCCCCGGCCCACAAGCTGCACCAGATGATCTCGGCGAGCCTGCGCGCCTACCAGGGCGGCGTGCAGACGCGGGCCGCGCGCCGGCAGATCCTGGTGGACTACCTCGACTCGCTTCCGCTCGCGGCCGCCCCCGGTCACGGCGAAGTGCACGGCATGGGCGACGGCCTGCGCGTCTGGTACGGGCTCGACTTCGCGGAGGCCAACAAGCTCCTCGAGGCCAAGCCCGGGATCGCCGACGCGGCGCGGGCCCGCGTGTTCAAGCGCGCGCTCAGCCTGATCCTCGCGGTCCGGCGGCCCTACCAGTACCTGGTCGAGAACCCGCGCGGCCTCGAGGAGTTCACCGACAGCTATCTGCGCGTGATGGCGCGCGCGGGCGTGATCGACGCGCGCCTGCGCGACGCCGCGCTCGCCGAGCGGCTCGAGCCCCGCGCGAGCAGCGGGCCCGCCGCCATGGCCTTCGTGGAGCGCAAGGGCGCCAACCTGGTGCGGAGCCGGCTCACCACGCTGCTGAACGTGCCCGCTCTCTACGATCTCGACCGGCTCGACCTCACCGCCTACAGCACGCTCGACGCGCCCGGCCAGGAGGCGGCGGCCCGTCTCCTCCGCTCGCTACGCGAGCCCGCGACCCTCGAGCGCCTCGGGCTCGTGGGCGAGAAGCTCCTGGGCGGCGGCGATCCCGCGCGCGTGCTCTACAGCGTCACGATCTACGAGCGCGGCCCCCACGCCAACCGGATCCGCATCCAGACCGACAACCTCGACCAGCCGCTCGACATCAACGGGGGCGCGCGGATCGACCTGGGCTCCACCGCCAAGCTCCGCACCGTGATCTCTTATCTCGAGGCGATCGCCGCGCTGCACGACCGCTACGCGCGCCTCGCCCCCGGCGAGCTGACCGCCGCGCGCCCGCACCCGAAGGACCGCCTGGGCGCGTGGGCCCTCGAGTACCTCGCGGCCGCGCGCGGCACCGACAAGAGCCTCCAGGCGATGCTGGAGGCCTCGCTCGAGCGCAAGTACTCGGCGAGCCCGGCCGAGACCTTCTTCACCGGGGGCGGCGCCCACACCTTCGGCAATTTCGACCGCACGGACGACCGCAAGGTGATGACGATCCGCGAGGGCTTCCAGAACTCGGTGAACCTCGTCTTCATCCGCCTGATGCGCGACGTGGTGACCAACCAGCTGTACGGCTCCGACAGCTCCCTGGCGGTGCGCCTGGCCGATCCCCTCGACCCGCGCCGCGATCGCTACCTGACCCGCTTCGCGGATCGCGAGGGCGGCGAGTTCGTGCGGCGCTTCTACCGGAAGTACCAGGGGCTGGCGCTCGACGCCTCGCTGGACCTGGTCCTGGGCGGGGCGCGGGCCACCCCCAACGGGCTGGCCACCGCGCTGCGCTCGGTCTACCCGGAGGTGAGCCTGGAGATCTTCCGCGAGCTGCTCGTCGCGCGCCTGCCCGGCCGCGGGCTCACCGACAAGATGGTCGAGGAGCTCTACGAGCGCGCGGATCCGCAGGCGATGCCGCTCGCCGACCGCGGCTACGTGGCCGGCGTGCACCCGCTGGAGCTGTGGCTGGTGGGCTACCTGCGGCGGCACCCGGGCGCGGGCATCTCGCAGGTGGTGCGGGCCAGCAGCGCGGAGCGCCAGGCGGTCTACGGCTGGCTCTTCTTCACGCGCCACCGCAACGCCCAGGACAATCGCATCGCGAGCCTGCTCGAGATCGAGGCCTTCCTCGATCTGCACCGGAGCTGGGAGCGGCTGGGCTACCCGTTCGCGTCCCTCACCCCGTCGCTGGCCACCGCCATCGGCAGCTCCGGCGATCGCCCCGCCGCGCTCGCCGAGCTGATGGGCATCATCCTGAACGACGGCGTTCGCCTGCCCACCGTCCTCGTGGACGGGCTCGACTTCGGGGTGGGCACGCCCTACGAGACCCATCTTGGCCGCGCGGAGGTGCCGGCCACCCAGGTGCTCGCGCCCGAGGTGGCCACGGTGGTGCGCGGCATGCTGACCCAGGTCGTCGAGCTCGGCACCGCGCGCGGTCTGCGGCCCGCGCTCGCGCCGCCGGGCGGCACCCCGCACGTGGCGGGCGGCAAGACCGGCACCGGGGATCACCGCTACTTCGTCTACTCCAAGAGCGGCGCGGTGGTGGAATCACGCGTGGTGAGCCGCGCGGCCACCTTCGTCTTCATGCTCGACAACCGCTACTTCGGCACCGTCACCGCATACGTGCCGGGGCCCGAGGCCGCGCGGTTCCACTTCACGAGCGCGCTGCCGGTGCGGGTGACCGGGCTGCTCATGCCCGCGCTCGACGGCCTCTCCTCGCCCGCGCCCACTCCCGCGGCCGCTTCGGCTTCTCCGTAACGCTCGCGCTTCGCGTCTCGGTTTTCAGTCTAGGCAGCGAGAGTCGCCGCATCTTCACGGGCTGACACGACGCATAGGGCGGGGGCGCGGGGCGGGGGGCCCTCCCGGGAACCGTGTCTTCTGCGCGCTAGCGAAGCGCAGCGTCCCGATCTCGTGGCACGTCAGAGAGCCCACGCGCGCCCGCGACTCAGCGTGTTCCCGGGAGGGCCCCCCGCCCCGCGCCCCCGCCCGACGGTCAAAACACGTCGTCGCGCTCGCCGAATTCGAACTGGTACGTCGTCTCGTCGAGTTCACTCGCGGTGACGAGGTGCTTGCGGGCCAGCAGGTCTTCGAAGGTTTGGAGCCAGATCTCGTAATAGACGAAGGGGGCGGGGCGGGTTTCGGCGGCGGCGATCTGGGCGATGAGGGTCTGGCGGAACTCTTCCCACTCGAAGAGGCCGCGCTCGTGGAGAACCACCGCCATCCCGAAGACGCGGCCCTGCCAGGGCTCCTCGAAGACCAGCTCGCCGTTCTTGCGCGGCAGGGCGGCCTGGCCTTCCATCACCGCGACCACCCGATCCACCGTGAGGGCCTGCCCCGCGGCGGTCATCCCCGAGGGCACGGACTCGCAGGCGTGAGCTCCCCGTCCGCGCCAGAGGCGCGCGTCGTCCACCGGCTGGCCGTCGGGACGCGGCTGCCAGGCGGACGCGGTGAACTGGTACGGGGCGAGGGCGGGCGGCGGCGGCAGGCACCCGTCGGCGTCCAGCATGGCCTCGACGTGATCGTAGAGCGCGACCGCGAGCGCGTCCGAATCGATCGAGTGGAACCACTGGGTCTGGCCGTCGAAGAGCAGCAGCGCCACGTTGGCGAGCGCGCAGGGCCCGAGGCAGCCGCCGATCGTGAGGTGGATGATGTTGCGCAGCCGCCGCCGCTCCCACTCGCGATGGAAGGTCTCGGTGGGAACCGGCGCGAAACCGTCCTCCGTGCGCCCGCAGCAGCACCCGGTGGCGCAGATGAAGAGCTGGCCACGGAAGCGCGCCACGTTGACGCGCCGCCCGTCGCGGCGCACCACGATGTTGCGCCGGCGCTCGTACCCGGAGCCGTCGCCGCTCAGGAGGCGGTCGCCCCCGGCTCGGCCACCCCGATGAGCGCGTCGCGGGTGATCAGGGGCACCAGCTCCGCCTCGCCCAGGCCCTCGGTGCCCGCGGGACGGCGTGGCAGCACCATGTAGCGCATCTCCGCGCTCGAGTCCCAGACGCGGATCTCGCGCTCCGCCGGCACCGCGAGGCCCATCTCCCGGAGGATCGTCCGCGGCTCGCTGACCGCGCGGGAGCGGTAGGCCGGCATCTTGTACCAGGTGGGCGGCAGCCCCAGCACCGGCCACGGGTAGCAGGAGCAGAGCGTGCACACGACCAGGTTGTGCACCGCCTCCGTGTTCTCGACCACCATCAGCATCTCGTAGTCGAGGCCGAGCTGCCCCAGCGCGGCCTTCGGGTCCTCCAGGAGCAGGCGCCGGTAGCCGGGATCCGTCCACGCCTTGGCCACCGCGCGGGCGCCCACCATCGGGCCGGTGTCCGCCTCGTAGCGCTGGATCACCCGGTCCACCGCATCGGGAGCGAGGATGCCCTTCTCGAGGAGCAGCGACTCGAGCGCGCGCACGCGAGAGACGATGTAGGGGTCGACGTTGGGGTGGTTCTTGCCCATCCGGTGTTACCTCCCGGGCAGGAGATAGCTCTCCCAGAGATCGATGTGTACGGTCTGCTTCGGCTCCGCCGACTCGCCCCACAGCTCCCGCGCGTCGAAGCGCACGCTGTAGAGCGGCTGCGGCTGCTCGCCCTCACCGTGGGCGTTGGTGTCGGGAAAGACGTGGACGCCGTGGCAGCAGTGGATGACCCCGCGCTTGCCGCGCGCGTAGCGCGGCAGCCGCGTGTGCCCGCGCGGGTGCATCTCGCGCGTGAGCACGGCCTCGCCCGGCGCGAAGCGGGGCGTGGCCCCGGTGTCGCGGATGAAGTCCATCAGGGAGACGCGCGGCGAGGTACCCCGCGGCTGCGGCGGCCGCGCCAGCGCCGCGGTGGCCGGCGCATCGGGCCGCTGCTCGAAGAACGCCTGCCGCGCGGCCAGCTCGTCCGCGCCCACCGCGCCCTTCTCGAGCAGGACGCGAGTGATCCCCTCGAGCCATTTCTCGTAGTAGGTCGCACGCAGATAGTGGGCGGGCGCCATGCGCTCGATGCCGTGGCGAAACTCGTCGAGGTTGTAGAGCTGGCCGAACCGGCCCGCGTGCTGCATGGCCAGCACCACCGCCTCCCACGCCGCGTGGAACGTGGGCTCGTTCGCTTCGCGCTCGACCGGCCCGAAGCCCTGCATCCCTCCCAGATCGTGCACCCCGTCCATACGCCGCGATTCTACCTCAATGGGTGCGCGGGGGTTCGGCGTGGGCGGGCGGCGGCTCGGCGGGCACGCCGGCGTGGCGGGCCCGCAGATCCATCCACAGCTCGAGGCGCGACCACTCGGGCGTGTCCACGTAGCAGCCCCGCGCCGGGTCGATCCACGGGTTCGGCAGGAACACGGTGAGCATCTGCTCGCCGTGGCCGTTCCAGAGGCGCAGGCCCCAGGCGCTGGGCCGCCCGGCCCGGTCGCGGTTCTGGAAGAAGGCAGCGCGGGCGCAGCGGCGCCACTCGGCCAGCGCGGGAGGTGTGGGCAGCCCCGGCGAGCCCCGGTGCGGGCCGATGCAGAGGTGGAAGTGCCAGGACTCGCTGCCCTCGACCTGCACCGTGACGTAGCCGTCGAGCAGGGAGAGCCGCGGGCGCTGGCCGAACCGGCCCTCGAACACCGCGCCCTCGATGCAAGGCCCGAAGATCACGTGCGGCCAGTGCTCCTCGAACACCTCCCGGAGCAGGGCGAGCAGCGCCGCCTCCGTGCACTCGACCGCGAAGTACTCGGTGCGGCTGCCGTCGAGATTCTCCTCCACCGTCATCGCGTCAGTGCTCACGCTGGCCCACCCGCCCCGCGGCCAGGGCGCGACGGTCCACCCGCGAGAGCGCGCGCACCATCGCCGGCCGCAGCAACCGCGTATGCGGGATCTCGAGCAGGTGCTCGGCGACCCACCAGACGTCTCCCTCGGTCGTCATCCAGCCGGGCCGCGATCGATCGAAGCGGGCCAGGTTCACCGGCCCGGCCCAGGCGCGCAGCGTGCGCTCGCCCCGCAGGTTGAAGTAGCCGTCGAAGTAGCTCATGACGAGCTCGCGCAGGCTCCGGTGCACCGGCTCGCGATAACGCAGCCCCGAGAAGTTCGACTTGGCGATGGCGCCCCAGTGCCCGCGGCTCCGGAACACCGCCACCACGTGATCGGTGTCCTGCACCGCCTCCAGATCCAGCAGGAACGGCGGGAAGCCGAGCACGCGCAAGGCCGCCGCCGCGAACACCGCGCCCTCCAGGCAATGCGCGGTGCGCTCGCGCAGCACCCGGCGCGGCGACCAGGCGGTGCCGGCCAGGTGATACGGCATCGCATCGAGCGCCCGCTGGACGCCGATGGGGCTCCGCAGGGCCCGCAGCGCGCGCAGCTCGCGCGGAGTGAAGCCCAGGGCCGCGGCCGAGCGGGCCGCGCTCAGAGGCGGTAGAGCTCCCGGGCATTGTCGCAGAGGATGCGCCGGCGCGTCGCCTCGGCCACGCCCCGGAAGTTCTCCTCGATGGCTTGCTGGGAGTCCGGCCAGGTGCTGTCGGCATGCGGGTAGTCGGAGGCCCACATCACCCGGCCCGCCCCGAGCACGTCCACCAGGCGCAGCCCGACCAGGTCGAGCTGGAAGGTGGCCCATACCTGGCGCTTCCAGTACTGGCTGGGCGGCATGCTGAGCCGCAGCCCGCCGTGCGCGCGCCAGTAGTCGGCGGCGTCCAGGAAGCGCTGGTAGGTATCGTCCATGCGCTCGAGCATGTAGGGCAGCCAGCCGATGCCGGTCTCGGCCAGCACGATCCGCAGGCCGGGATGCCGCTCGAGCGCGCCCGAGAAGATCACCGCGGCGAGCGGCTCGTCCATCTGCAGCGTCGAGCACGCCACCCGCACCCCCATGTTGCCGGGATCGGCGGCCTTGGGCCCGCTGAAGGTCACGGTGCGCAGCCCACCGCCCAGGTGAAAGCCGATCGGCAGCCCGGTCTCCGCGGCGGCGTCCCACAGCGGTTCCCACGCCTCGTCCCAGAGCGGCAGCTCGGCCCGCGCGGCGAGGAACATCCCGGTGCGCAGCCCCAGCTGGGCAAGCGAGCGCACCTCGTCGGCGGCCACCTTGGGGTCGTCGATCGGGATCAGGCCGGCGCCGATCATTCGCTCGGGCGCGGTCGCGCAGAACTCGGCCAGCCATTCGTTGTAGGCGTGGTAGCAGACCTGGCGTAGCGCGGGATCCTGGATCAGCAGCGGCACGATGGGCCCGTACATCACGGTGGCGTCCACCCCGTCGCGATCCATGTCGGCCAGGCGTAGCGCGGTGGTGGTCGGGCGCAGCACGCCGTGCTCGAGCACGCCGCCCTTCTCCAGCGCGAGCCGCCGCCCACCCATGGAGCCCGCCACCCCCTTGCGCCCTCCCCACGGATCCCACCGCTCGTCCCCGCAGACCCAGTAGGGCCCGGCGTCCGTCTCCACCACCCGGGGCGCGCGCTCGCGCCAGGCCGCGGGCACCCGCTTCTGCCAGAGGTCGCGCGGCAGCCACTGCATGTCGATGTGGTCGTCGGCCGAGATGATCCGGTAGTTCATGCGGGCGCTCTCCTTGACCGGCTCGGGGGACCGGCGCGGGCTACCAATCGAGACGCGACTCGAGGACCACGCCGCGGCGCAGGTTCAGCCAGCGGGTGAAGCGAACCACCTGGAAGAACCCCCAGAGCGACAGGCGCAGGTGCTTCGGCAGGGAGCCGAACGAGCCGCCCGCGAGCACGCCGGTGACCGCGGGAACCATGCCGAGCATATCGCGCGGGCGCAGGAAGACCTCGAGGAAGGCGCGGTCGTAGAAGGACTCGATGAAGCGCTCGAAGGGCCGCGTTCCGCGACGCACCGCGCGCTCGTAGGCGCGGAAGCGCCGGGCCTCGAATCGCTCCGCGCGGAAGGCGCGCAGGATCGCGCCCGCGGCCAGCTCGCCCGACTGCATGGCCAGGAACACCCCGGGCGAGAAGATCGGGTCCACGAAGGCCACCGCATCGCCCACGCACAGGAACCGGTCGCCCGCCACCGGCTCCACCGAATAGGCGAAGTTCGACGTGGTGTAGAGCTCGGTCACTCGTTCCGAGCCCTGGAGGTTGTCGCGCACCGCGTGGCAGCGCTCGACCATGTCGTCGAACAGCTCCTGGAGCGACCCGCGGCGCCCCTTGACCACCTTCTGGTGGAGCACGCAGCCCACGCTCGTCTCGTCGCGCGCGAGCGGGATGTACCAGAACCAGCCCTCCGGGAAGATGTGGATGCGCACGTGGCCTTCCTCGCGCCCGGGGAAGCGGCGCGCGCCCTTGAAGTAGGCGAAGATGGCCACCTTGCCCAGGCCCGGCCGCGGCTTCCGCTGCCCCTGGCGCGCGGCCAGGAAGGCGTCGCGGCCGCTCGCGTCCACCAGGAAGCGCGCACGCAGCTCGCGCTCCTCCGCGCCCAGGCTCAGCCGCGCGGTGACGCCGTCGGCGTCGAACGCCACCTTCTCGACGGTGGCGGGCTGCATCCGCGTCACCCCCTGCGCCACCGCGTGGTCGAGCAGGATCTGGTCGAACTCGGCGCGGTGCACGTCGAGGGTGAAGGCGGGCCACGGCCGGCCGGGCTTGAAGTCGAAGCTGGAGGAGAGGCCCAGCTCCTGGTCGTGGAAGATGGCGCCGTACTTCATCTGGAAACCGTGCGTGAGCACTCGATCGAGCACGCCCAGCCGCCGGCAGATGTCCATGCACGTCGGGATCAGGGACTCGCCGACCTTGAAGCGCGGAAAGGCCTCCCGCTCCACCAGGGTGACACGCAGGCCGCCCTGGGCGAGGAGGGTCGCGGCGGTGCTGCCGCCCGGCCCACCACCCACGACCAGCACGTCGGCGTCGTGAGAAGACCTGGTCACGCCCGGCATCTTACCCGATCCCCCGGGCGACCCGCGAGCCCCCAGAGGGTTTGCCGCCTCGGGTCGCGCGTGCTAGCTTCGGCCCCGGAGAGCGCCGATGACCGATATCCGGATCGTGTCCGAGCCCCATGCCTCCGACAGCCTCAAGCAGGTCGTGGTGGACCATCTGGACAGCTACAACATCGCGGTCACCGGCTTTGGCGAATACTCGCCGGTCAATCTCTTCCTCCGGGACGCGGGCGACGAGGTCGTGGGCGGCCTCCTCGGCTCGATCTGGGGCGGCGCCCTGTACGTGCGGATTCTCTGGGTCAGCGAGCCGTTGCGGGGGCGGGACTTCGGCCGGCGCCTGATGGAGACGGCCGAGCGACGCGCGGTGGAGCGCGGTTGCCGCCACGTCTTTCTCGACACGTTCAGCTTCCAGGCCCCCGGCTTCTACGAGAAGCTCGGCTACCGGACCTACGCCAAGGCCGACAACTGGCCGATGGGGCACGCCCATCATTTCCTCAGGAAGGACCTTCCCGCCGCCCCATGATCAAGCTCGTGTTCTGCGTCCGCCGCCTGCCCCACCTCTCCCGTGAGGAGTTCCAGCGCTACTGGCTCGACACTCACGGCCCGCTGGTGCAGGAGCTGGCCCCCGCGCTCAGCGTCAAGCGCTACACCCAGGTGCATACGGTGACGTCCGCCTTCAGCGAGGCGATGCGCCGCCACCGCGGCGCGCCGGAGGACTTCGACGGCGTGGCCGAGCTCTGGTGGGACACGGTGGAGGAGTTCGCCCGGGCGGGCGCGACACCCGAGGGCCGCGCGGCGGGGCGCCGGCTCCTCGAAGATGAAAAGCGTTTCATAGATTTGCCGCGTTCCCCGATCTGGTTCGGGGAGGAGCACGAGATACTGATCGATCTTACGCGGTAGAGTCTTACTGTCACGGTAAGTAATACGGACCCGCCGAGTCCCGCACTTGTCAGGAAATACCGTTCCCACGCTTGCGACCCCAGTTAGCCACCACTGGACTCGTCACACTCCCCATGTAGTGCCTGGCATGTTGGTTGCTTTTTCTGTTGTCGCGATTTCCTGGCGTCGAGATCTTTTAACGTCCGAGACGGACTGGAGGTTCTCATGGGGAAGAAAGTTCTCCTGCTCTCTGTGATTCTCCTCGTCAGCGGCTGGGTCATGGCCCAGCCCGAGGCCGAGGCCATCAGCTGCATCAACGTCAGCGATGTTACGCTCCTGCCCGCCGCCGGCTGCGATCTCGGAGGGCTCACCTTCTCCAATTTCACGGTCAGCGCCAGCGCCGGATTCATCGCGGGCACCAAGGTGGGGCTGGGCCCCTTGTCCACCGTGAGCCCCACCAACGTCAACCTGCTGTACCAGCTGACCACGATCAACAACCAGACACCATCCTCAGCCATTGGTCCGGGCGACGTGCTGCTGAGCTACGGGGTGAGCGCCTCCTCGGGACTGCGCCTTACGGGCATCAACCTCACCAATGACGCCATCACGGGCCCCGTCACGATCGGGGAGTTGGCCTGCCGGGTGATGTTCACCTCCGGTGGCACCTGCGCCGTGGCCGACCGCCTGGCGGCGCTGGTCGCGCTCCCAGGTGAAGCGAAGGCCGCGGCCTTCGCGAGCCCGGTGGAGTTCGCGTTCCTGCACAAGGACATCGCGGTCGGCCCGGGCGGGTTCATCAGCGACTTCAGCAACAGCCACGAGATCGCTCCCGTGCCCGAGCCCGTCACGTTGCTTCTCTTCGGCAGCACGATGACCGGCCTCGGACTGGCGTGGCGGCGTCAGCGCAAGCACGGAGGGAACTGGGCTCAGTCGTAGCACCGGGGTCAGGTCCTACGTTCCGACATTGCGGAGCCGGAGCATCGGCCAGAATGTCGGAATGTAAGACCTGACCCCATCAGGGGCGCGGGTAGCCGAGGGCCCTGAGGGAGTCGCCGATCTCGGCGAGGATCGCGGGGTCGTCGATGGTGGCGGGCACGGTGTGCTCGACGCCATCGGCGATCTTCTTCATGGTGCCGCGCAGGATCTTGCCCGAGCGGGTCTTGGGGAGCCGCTTCACGACCGCCACCGTCTTGAACGCGGCCACCGGCCCGATCTTCTCGCGCACCAGCTCGACCAGCTCGCGGCAGAGGTCCGCGTCGGGACGCGCGACGCCCGCCTTGGTGACCACCAGCCCCAGCGGCACCTCGCCCTTGATCTCGTCGGCCACGCCCATCACCGCGCACTCGGCCACGTCGGGATGCGCGGAGAGGACCTCCTCCATCGCCCCGGTGGAGAGCCGATGTCCGGCCACGTTGATGATGTCGTCCACGCGGCTCATGATGTAGATGTAGTCGTCCGCGTCCTTGTAGCCCGCGTCGCCGGTGAGGTAGTAGCCGGGATGCCGCGTGAGGTACGAGCGCTCGAACCCCTCGTCGTTGTGCCAGAGGGTGGGCAGGCTGCTCGGCGGCATCGGCAGCTTCACCGCGATGGACCCGATCTGGCCCGCCGCCACCTCCCGGTTGTCCTCGCCGAGCACGCGGATGTCGTAGCCCGGCACCACCTTGGTCGGCGAGCCGGGCTTGACCGGGAGCATGCCGAGGCCGACGCAGTTGGCCGCCATCGGCCAGCCGGTCTCGGTCTGCCACCAGTGGTCCACCACCGGGACCTGGAGCTTCTCGCGCGCCCAGAGCAGGGTGTCGGGATCGCAGCGCTCCCCGGCCAGGAAGAGCGTGCGGAAGCGCGAGAGGTCGTGCTTGGCCATGTGGGCGCCCTGCGGGTCTTCCTTCCTGATCGCGCGGAACGCGGTGGGCGCGGTGAAGAGCGCGCTCACTCCGTGCTGGGCGCAGACGCGCCAGAACGCCCCGGGGTCGGGCGTTCCCACCGGCTTGCCCTCGTACAGGATCGTGGTGCAGCCCTTGAGCAGCGGGGCGTAGACGATGTAGGAGTGGCCGACCACCCAGCCGATGTCGGACGCGGCCCAGAACGTCTCGCCCGCGCCCATGCCGTAGACCGCGTCCATGCTCCACTTAAGCGCGACCGCGTGCCCCCCGTTGTCTCGCACCACGCCCTTGGGAATGCCGGTGGTGCCCGAGGTGTAGAGGATGTAGAGCGGATCGGTGGCGGCCACCGGCACGCACGCGACCGGAGAAGCCGCCGCCACCGCCTCCTCCCAGTCCACGTCGCGGCCGGGCACGAGCGACGCCCGCTCCATCGGCCGCTGCAGGATCACGCAGCGCGACGGCTTGTGCGCGGCCATCGCGATGGCCTGGTCCAGGAGCGGCTTGT
>DATFUK010000459.1:0-8791 GCA_035260865.1 Candidatus Methylomirabilota bacterium
GGCCATCCGCCTCCACGAGGGGCTCGGCCGGCGCGAGGCGATGGCCAAGACGGTGGACATGCTGAAGCTGGTGCACATCCCCAACGCGGAGCGCCGCGTGAAGGAGTACCCGCACCAGCTCTCGGGCGGCATGCGGCAGCGGATCATGATCGCGATGGCGCTCTCCTGCAATCCCAATCTCCTGATCGCGGACGAGCCCACCACCGCCCTCGACGTCACCATCCAGGCCCAGATCCTCGACCTGCTCAACGAGCTGAAGACCAAGCTGCGCATGGCGGTCATGCTGATCACCCACGACATGGGCGTCATCGCGGAGACCGCCCAGCGGGTCGTCGTGATGTACGCGGCCAAGGTGGCCGAGGAAGCGCCGGTCGCCGATCTCTTCAAGGAGCCGCTGCACCCCTACACCCAGGGCCTGCTCCGCTCCATCCCGCGCATCGACCTGGCCGCCACCGCGCGCCGTCGCCTCGAGACCATCCCGGGCACGGTGCCGACCCTCCGGGGCGAGATCGCTCCCGGGTGCCGGTTCGCGCCGCGCTGCCCGTTCGTGAAATCGGTCTGCACCGAGAAGGATCCGGTGCTCAAGGAAGTCAAGCCGGGACACAAAGTGTCCTGCTGGCTCTACTAGAGGGCAGACATGGCTGAAAGCGCGCTCCTCCGGATCAAGAACCTCAAGAAGTACTTTCCGATCCGTGGCGGTCTCTTCTCCCGAGAAGTCGCGCGGGTGCACGCGGTCGACGACGTGAGCTTCGACCTGCTCAAGGGCGAGACGCTCGGGCTGGTCGGCGAGTCGGGCTGCGGCAAGTCCACCACCGGCCGCTGCATCCTCCGCCTCATCGAGCCCACCGCGGGCGAGGTGTGGTTCGAGGACAAGAACGTCACCACCCTCGACAAGCGCTCGCTGCGTCACCTGCGGCGCGACATGCAGATCATCTTCCAGGACCCCTACGCGTCGCTGAACCCGCGCATGACGGTGGGCTCGATCATCGGCGAGGCGCTGGTGATCCACAAGCTCGCCAAGAGCAAGCGCGAGCGCGACGAGCGGGTCGTGCACCTGCTCGAGACGGTGGGCCTCAACGCCGACCACCTGCGCCGCTACCCGCACGAGTTCTCGGGCGGCCAGCGCCAGCGCATCGGCATCGCGCGCGCCCTCGCGGTGAGCCCCAAGCTGATCGTGGCCGACGAGCCGGTCTCCGCGCTGGACGTGTCCATCCAGGCCCAGGTCATCAACCTGCTCGAGGACCTCCAGAAGCAGTTCAACCTGACCTATCTCTTCATCGCCCACGACCTCTCGGTGGTCGAGCACATCTCCACCCGCGTGGCCGTGATGTACCTCGGCAAGATCGTGGAGATCGCCCCCGCCAAGGAGCTCTACACCAATCCGAAGCACCCCTATACGGAGGCGCTCCTCTCCGCGGTGCCGATCCCGGACCCCGCGGTGAAGCGCAAGCGCATCCTGCTCGAGGGCGACGTGCCGAGTCCGATCAAGCCGCCGTCGGGCTGCCGCTTCCACACCCGTTGCCCGATCCGGATCCCCTCCTGCTCCGAGAACGAGCAGGTGCTGAAGGAGATCTCCCCCGGCCACTGGGTAGCCTGCCAGGTCCGCGCCTAACTCTCTCTCTTACCCTCTCCCCAGAGGGGAGAGGGTAGGGTGAGGGGCGTGATGGTGAGGGGCGTGATGGCGAGGAGCGCGATGGCGAGGGGCGCGATACTGAGGGGTTCTAGATCATGATCGCTTGGTCCGGCGTCTTCCATATCCTCGCGACCCCGTTCCGCGAGGACGGCGCCCTCGACGTGGCCGGGCTCCCGCGCCTGATCGAATCCGCGCTCGCCACCGGCGTCAACGGCCTCACCATCCTCGGCATCGCGGGCGAGGCCCACCGGCTCACCGACGAGGAGCGGCGCCGGGTCGTGGAGACCGTGGTGAAGGAGACCCGTGGCCGCGTGCCGGTCGCGGTGGGCGTCTCGGCCTCCGGCACGCACCTGGCCACCGCCTTCGCGCGCATGGCCCGCGAGCATGGCGCCGACGCGCTGATGGTGGCGCCGCCCGCGGGCCTCAAGAACCTGGACGCGGTGGCGGAGTACTACCGCGTGGTCGCCGCGGCCACCGGGCTGCCGATCGTGCTGCAGGACGAGCCGGTCACCACCCAGGTCAACATGCCGGCGCCCTTCATCGCCCAGGTGTGCGCCGAGATCGCGCAGATCCAGGCGGTCAAGCTGGAGGAGCCCCCGACCCTGCCCAAGATCACGCGCCTGCGCGCCCTCTTCGGCGACCGGGTGGCGATCTTCGGCGGGCTCGGCGGCGTCTACTTCTTCGAGGAGCTCTCCCGCGGGGCCGACGGGGCGATGACCGGCTTCCCCTACCCGGAGGCCCTCCGGGCCATCCGCGACCACTTCGTGGCCGGACGCCGGGACGAGGCGCGCGCCCTCTTCTACCGCTGGCTCCCCCTGATCCGCTACGAGACCCAGCCGGGGGCCACGCCCGGCACCGCGGTGGGCATCCGCAAGGAGATCCTGCGACGCCGCGGCTGGATCGCCTGCGCGCTGGTGCGGCCACCCGCACCCGCCCTCGACGCGGCCACCCAGACCGAGCTCGACGAGCTGCTCGCCGCGATCGTGGCCTGAGCGCCGTGCCCCACGCCCAGGTCAACGGCGTCCGCCTCTTCTACCAGGAGACCGGCGCGCCCGACGCCCCGCCGCTCGTGCTCATCATGGGCTGGGGCGGCGACCACACCGCGTGGGCGCTCCAGGCGCCGGCCTTCGCGGCCGAGCATCGCGTGATCGCGCTCGACAACCGGGGCGCCGGCCAGAGCGACGTGCCGCCCGCGCCCTACACGATCGCCGGGATGGCGGGCGACGTGATCGGGCTGATGGATGCGCTCGGGATCCGCCGCGCCCACATCTGCGGCGCCTCGATGGGCGGCATGATCGCGCAGGAGCTGGCCCTCGGCCACCCGGAGCGGGTGCGGACGCTCGGACTGCACTGCACGACCGCGGGCATCGACGCCTACGGCCGGTTCCTGATCGACACCCTCATCGCGGTGAAGGCGCACGACGACCGCGAGGAGTTCGTGCGGGCGATGATGCCCTGGATCCTCTGCCGGAAGACCATCGCCGAGCGGCCCGAGTTCATCCGCTTCTGGATCGAGCGGGCGCTCGCCTATCCCTACCCCATCGGGCTCGAGGGCCTCGCGCGCCAGGCCGACGCCATCCGCGGCCACGACACCGCCGCGCGTCTCGGCGAGATCCGGGTCCCCACCCTGATCACCACCGGCGCCGAGGACATCCTGGTCCCGCCGGTCTCCTCGCGCGATCTGCACGCGCGGATCCCCGGCTCGGAGCTGGCCACAATGGAGGACGCGGGTCACCTGCACTTCATCGAGCAGGCGGACCGCTTCACCGGAGCCAACCTGGAGTTCTTGCGGAAGCACCGCGGGGCCTGACGGCCCGCGGCTGCCCTCAGCGGGCGGACTTCGCGACGGCCGGGGCCGACTCCTCCCACGCGTAGCTGTGGGGGTTCACCGGCTGGCCCTTGACCTGGATCTCGTAGTGCAGGTGCGGGCCGGAGGATCGGCCGGTGTTGCCGGTCAGCGCCACCGTGTCGCCGCGCTTGATCGCCTGGTCCATGCCCACGTGGAGCCTGGACAGGTGGCCGTAGAGCGACCGGGTGTCGTTGCCGTGATCGATCATGAGGGTGACGCCGTACTCCGCGTGCTGGCCCGCGAAGATCACCACGCCGGGGGCCGGCGCTTTCACCGGCGTCCCGATCGGCGCCCCGATGTCGATGCCGCTGTGGAACTCCGAGTTGGGGGCCCACGGCGAGCGGCGCTGGCCGAAGTCGGAGTTCACCGGCCCGCGCACCGGCCAGCGCGAGGGCAAGGAGGCGAGGACCCGGCTGGCCCGGCCCAGGAAGCGCTCGAGGGTCCGGATGGACTCGCCCTCTTCCCGGACGATGCCCAGCAGGCGATCCACCTCCTCCTTGACCGGGCCCCGGTCGGGCTCCGCCGCGGTCTTCCCGCCGATCCCCGTCCCGCGCTTCACCGGAGAGGCCTCGGGCCCGAACGGCTCCCAGATCTTGGCGTGCAGATCCCGCCAGCTGTCGATCTCTCCGCGGATCTCGCGCAGCCGCGACTGGGAGGCGTCGAGCAGCCCCTGCTGGATGTGCAGGCGCTCGCTCAGGGCCGCGAACGTGCCCCGCTGATGGCGAAGATTGACGTAGTCGGGATAGATGAAAGCGAGCCCGAGGATGGTGACGGCCAGCCCGCCGACCACCACGCCCACGGCCCAACCGGGCACCGAGAGCCGCAGGACGCGACTGCCGTCGTCCCGGACCATCAGCAGGTTGAACTGTTTGGGCTTGGCCATGGTCCTCGTCAGCGCTTGAGGGGGATCACGGCCACGTCCCGGGGCGGCACCTCGGCCACCGGGGTCGGCTTGGCCATCCGGCAGTGCCCCTCGAACAGGACCCCCTCCTCGACCACCACCACGGGGGCCTCCACGTCACCGTAGACCCGCGCCGTCCGCTTCAGCTCGATCCGCTCCGTGGCGCTCAGGTTGCCCGTGACCTCCCCGTTGACCACGACGCGGCCGGCCCGGATATCGGCCTGAAGGACCGCGCGCTCCCCGATGATCAGGGTGTCGTTGGAGCTGATCTCGCCCTTGAACTTGCCGTTCAGCATCACGGTGCCCCGGAACGTGTAGCGGCCCTCGATCTCGGACCCTTCGTCGATGAAGGCCGTCAGCTCGCTTCGGCGCGGCGCCTTGCCCCTTCGCCTGAACATAAGACTCTTCCCTCTCTTGCTGGACTGCCTCGTCCTACCGGGTCTTGGCGGCCCATCGGGGCCTCGAACATTCCCAACTACGGAACGACGACCACGGAACGCGTTGGAAGGGTAGATGCTGGTTACAGTTTCGCCCGGTAGGGTTTCTTCTAGCACGTCAATTCAAGGGGTGTCAACCCCCCCACCCGGCATCCGGAGCGCGTCCGGGATGCGCTCTATCTCCGCGCGATTGTTGACACTCCTGAGCACGAAACAGTATGATCGAACTCCTGATCCAAGTCCCCCGGGAGAAGACCCATGGATGAGTTCTACCGGATCAAGCGGCTGCCGCCGTACGTGTTCGCGATCGTCAACGACCTCAAGTCCAAGGCCCGAGCTCGTGGCGAGGACGTCATCGACCTCGGCATGGGCAATCCGGACCAGGAGACGCCCAAGCACATCGTCGACAAGCTGGTGGAGGCCGCCCGCAATCCGCGCAATCACCGCTACTCGGCCTCCAAGGGGATCACCCGGCTCCGGAAGGCGGTCACGACCTGGTACCGGACACGCTACGGGGTGGAGCTGGATCCGGAGACCGAGGCCATCGCCACCATCGGCGCCAAGGAGGGCATGGCCCACCTGGCCCTGGCGGTGCTTCAGCCGGGAGACGGGGCCCTGGTCCCGAACCCCACCTACCCGATCCACTCCTACTCGGTGGTCATCGCGGACGGCGACCTGCGCTCGGTCCCGCTGGTCCCGGGGGACGACTTCTTCGCCCGGCTCCAGGAGACGGCCCGGCTCGCCTGGCCCAAGGCCAAGCTCCTGATCCTGTCCTTCCCGCACAACCCGACCACGGCCTGCGTGGACCGGGACTTCTTCGTCAAGGTGGTGGACTTCGCCCGGGAGCATCACCTGATGGTGGTGCACGACTTCGCCTATGCCGACTTCACCTTCGACGGCTACAAGGCGCCGTCGTTCCTGGAGGTCCCGGGGGCCAAGGAGGTCGGCGTCGAGATCTTCTCGCTGTCGAAGTCGTACAACATGCCGGGCTGGCGGGTGGGCTTCGTCTGCGGCAACTCCACGATGATCCACGCCCTGGCCCGCATCAAGTCCTACCTCGATTACGGCGCCTTCCAGCCCATCCAGATCGCCGCGATCATCGCGCTGGAGGGCGAGCAGGGCTGCGTGAGCGACATCGTGGAGCTGCACCGCAAGCGCCGCGACGTCCTGGTCAACGGCCTGAACAAGATCGGCTGGAAGGTGGAGAAGCCCAAGGGGACCATGTTCGTCTGGGCCCCGATCCCCGAGGAGTTCCGCAGCATGGGCTCGCTGGAGTTCTCCAAGCTGCTGATCCAGGAGTGCAAGGTGGCGGTCTCCCCGGGGATCGGCTTCGGCGAGTACGGGGACGGCCACGTCCGGTTCGCGCTCGTCGAGAACGAGCAGCGCATCCGGCAGGCCCTGCGCGGCCTCAAGAGCCTGAGCGGCCGGTAGCCGACCGGCGAGACGACGCTCTGAACGAGATCAAGATCGCCCTCCTGGGCCTGGGCACCGTCGGCTGCGGGGTGGTCAAGGTGCTCCAGAGCCACGGCGCCGAGATGGCGGAGCGCGCCGGCTGCCGGCTCGCCCTCGGGCGGGTGGTGGACGCTGACCTCACGCGCCCGCGCGACGGCATCGACCTGGCCCGCCTGCCGCTCGGCGGCGACGCCAACCAGGCGATCGACGATCCCTCGGTGCAGATCGTCATCGAGCTGATCGGCGGCCTCGAGCCCGCGCGCACCTTCATCCTCCGGGCGCTCGCGGCGGGCAAGCACGTGGTCACCGCCAACAAGGCGCTCCTGGCCCACCACGGGACCGAGCTGTTCGAGGAGGCGCGGCGCCGGCGGGTCATGCTCGGCTTCGAGGCGGCGGTGGCGGGCGGCATCCCGCTCATCCGCGCGGTCAAGGATGGGCTGCCCGCGAACCGCATCCTGTCCACCTTCGGCATCGTCAACGGGACCTGCAACTACATCCTGTCCAAGATGACCGACGAGGGGCGGGACTTCGGCGAGGTCCTGAAGGAAGCGCAGGCCCACGGCTACGCGGAGTCGGACCCCACGCTGGACATCGAGGGCATGGACTCGGCCCACAAGCTGCAGATCCTGGCCACCCTGGCCTTCCGCACCTCGGTGGACCTCAAGGACATCTACACCGAGGGCATCACCGCGGTGACCCAGCAGGACGTGGTCAACGCCACCGAGCTCGGCTATCGCATCAAGCTGCTCGCCATCGCCAAGGCCTCGGAGGGCGGCCTGGAGGCCCGGGTTCACCCGACGATGATTCCCGCCGGCTCGCCCATGGCCGCGGTCTCCGGCGTCTTCAACGCGGTGTTCATGACCGGCGACAACGTGGGCAACCTCATGTTTTACGGCCGCGGCGCCGGCCAGCTCCCGACCGCGTCCGCGATCTGGTCCGACGCGCTCGAGATCGCGCGGCGGGTCGCCCACGGGATCCCCGCGCTCGACATCGATCTCCCGTCCATCGGCCGGAACCCCCTGCCGCTCCGGCCCATGGATGACATCCGCTCGGCCTACTACCTGCGCGTGATGGCTCTGGACCAGCCCGGCGTGCTCGCCCAGGTCGCGGGCATCCTGGGACGGCACGACATCTCGCTGGTGTCCGTCCTCCAGAAGGAGCGCGCTCGCACCGAGGCGGTGCCGGTGGTCATGATGACGCACGAAGCGCGGGAGCGGGACATGCGGGCCGCGCTCGCCGCCATCGACAAGCTGCCGGTCGTGGCCGGGCGCACCACCATGATCCGGGTGGAAGCATGACCGCCGGCGCGCGGGAGATCTGAGCCGCCCCTCGATGCCGTCGCCGCGACGGCTGGCGCAGATCCTCCTGGGCCTGGCGGTGAGCGCGGGCCTCCTCGTCTACTGCTTCTGGGACGTCGACCTGGCGGTCATCGCCGCGCGGCTGCGCGAGACGCGGTGGACCTTTCTCGGGCTCAGCATCGCGCTCAGCTTCGCCTCCATCTGGGCCCGGGCCTGGCGCTGGGGGTATCTCTTTCCCCCGGGTCCGCGCCCGACCCGTCTCTTCCGAGCGCTGCTCATCGGCTACATGGGCAACAACCTCCTGCCTCTTCGCGCCGGGGAGGTGGTCCGGATCTACGTGGCCTCGCGCCACGGCCCCCGCTTCTGGACCACCGTGGCCACGGTGGTGGTCGAGCGGGTTCTGGACGGCCTGGCGCTCGGGCTCATCGTGGGCGGGCTGCTGCTCCTGGTGCCGGTGCCGGCCGAGATGCGCTGGTCCATCGCGCTGTTCCTGACGCTGGACCTGGTCGCCATCGTTCTGCTCGCGCTGATCGCCATCGCCCCCGGCCTGTGTCGGGTGCTGATCGAGACGATCTTCCATCGGGTCGGATCGCTCGAGAAGCGGCTGGTCGGGCTGCTCGGGACGATGACCGATGGGCTCCGGGGGATCAGGGCGCCCGGCCACGCGATCCCGGTGGTGCTCAGCTCGGTGGCGGTCTGGCTCCTCCTCGCCCTGTCGGTGTGGACCGCGATGCACGCGGCGCACCTCGACCTGCCGCTGGTCGCGTCCTGGGTCGTGCTGGCCTTCCTCGGGCTGGGGGTGAGCCTGCCGTCGAGCCCCGGCTTCGTGGGCGTCATCCAGGCCGCGACGGTGCTGGCCCTGGCGCTCTTCGCGGTCCCGCGCGCGGAGGCGCTCTCCTTCTCGCTACTGTTCCACGCCTCGCAGTTCTTCCCGATCACCGCGGTCGGGCTGGTGTGCCTGCTGCTGGAGCACGTCAGCCTGACCGACGCCGCGCGCGCGGCCTCTTCTCAGGGCGCCTCGTCCGAGGGGTAAGCGGTCCTGGCGGAGGCGGGCGAGCCGACCCCACCGGCGCCGCTCGACCCATTCGGAGAGCCGGTCGCAGAGGTCGATGAGCAACACCGCGCCCGCCACCACCACGACGAGCCAGCCGAGACCGCGCAAGGTGGTGGCGCCCGCGAAGAGCAGCGCGGGGACCACGGTGGCCAGCAGCAACGCGAGGA
>DATFUK010000460.1:0-14094 GCA_035260865.1 Candidatus Methylomirabilota bacterium
GGCCAGCCGGCGACGGATGCCCAGGTTGAGCCGCATGCGCGGGTCGGAGCCGTAGGCGTAGTAGAGGTGCCGCCGCTCCTCGTCGCTGACCATCTCGAGGGTGAGCTCGTCGTGGTTGCGCAGGAAGAGGCACCACTGGGCGATCGCCGGGATCTCCGGGGTGTGCAGGAAGATGTCGGTGATGGGGCGGCGGTCCCCGTGGCGGACGGCCAGGAACATGCGGGGCATCAGCGGGAAGTGGAAGGCCATGTGGAACTCGTCGCCGTCGCCGAAGTAGGGGCGGACGTCGGCGGGCCACTGGTTGGCCTCGGCCAGGAGAATGCGCCCCTGGTACTCGCGGTCGATCGTGCCCCGGATCTCGCGCAGGAAGTCGTGGGTCTCGGGCAGGTTCTCGCAGTTGGTGCCCTCGCGCTCGATGAGATAGGGCACCGCGTCGCAGCGGAAGCCGTCGAGGCCCTTGTCCATCCAGAAGCGCATGACGTCGAGCAGCTCGCGGCGGACCTCGGGGTTGTCGAAGTTGAGGTCGGGCTGGTGGTGGAAGAAGCGGTGCCAGTAGTAGGCCTTGGCCACCGGATCCCACGTCCAGTTGGAGCTCTCGGTGTCGAGGAAGATGATGCGGGCGTCCCGGTACCGCTCGTCGGTGTCGCTCCAGACGTAGTAGTCGCGGTAGGGGGAGTCGGGTGCGCGGCGGGCGGCCTGGAACCACGGGTGCTGGTCCGAGGTGTGGTTGACGACCAGGTCCGAGATGACCCGCATGCCGTGGCCGTGGGCCGCCTCGAGGAAGCGGTCGAAGTCGGCCATGGTGCCGTAGTCCGGGTGGATCGCGCGGTAGTCGGCCACGTCGTAGCCGTCGTCGCGCAGCGGCGAGCGGAAGAAGGGCAGGAGCCAGAGGCAGTCCACGCCCAGCTCCTTGAGGTGCCCGAGCTGGCTCGTGAGCCCGATGAAGTCACCGATGCCGTCGTCGTTGCCGTCCTTGAACGCGCGGACGTGCAGCTCGTAGAACACCGCGTCCTTGTACCAGAGCGGGTCGCGATCACTCATGTGGCCCGGCGAGGCGCAGCCGAAGGCGAGCCGAGCGGATACATGAAGCCTCTAGGGCGTTTCATGCGTAATAGTCGAAGTCGCGCTCGCGCCGGCGCCAGCGCCCGACGCGATAGATGTGCGCGGGCGCGGTGCGCGGGTCGAGGGCGACCGCATGGGGGGCGCCCCGCACCAGGCGGCGGTCGCCGCCCAGGAGCTCGTGGAGCTCGTAGGTCTCGTCGGGCGCGATGCCGATCTCGGCGAGCGGGATCTGCAGCGTGGCCTCGTGGGCGGCGAAGGGGTCCAGGTTGACCGCGACCAGGATCACGTGGTCGCGCGCGGGGGTGAGCTTGCCGTAGAAGAGGACGTGGGGGCTGTCCGCCGGGAAGAAGCGGAGCCCGGCCATCGCGCGGAGCGCCGGATTCTCGCGGCGGATCGCGTTGAGCCGCGCGATGTAGTCCGAGAGGTTGCCGGGCGCGTTCCAGTCCCGCACCCGGATCTCGTACTTCTCGGAGGCCCGGTACTCCTCGGTGCCGGGCAGGGGCGTGGCCTCGCAGAGCTCGTAGCCGCTGTAGATGCCCCAGACCGACGAGAGCGTGGCGGCGAGGGCGGCCCGCATACGGAAGGCGGGCGGCCCGCCGCGCTGCAGGACCTCGGGCAGGATGTCGGGCGTGTTGACGAAGAAGTTGCCGCGGAAGTACTCGGCCATCTCGGACCGCGTGAGTTCCTCGAGATACTCGGTCAGCTCCTCCTTGAAGTTGCGCCAGGTGAAGTAGGTGTAGGACTGGGTGAAGCCGGCCTTGGCGAGCGCGCGCATCACCTTGGGACGGGTGAAGGCCTCGGAGAGGAAGATCACGTCGGGATCGCGCTCCTGGACCTCGCGGATCAGCCAGGTCCAGAAGTCGAGCGGCTTGGTGTGGGGATTGTCCACCCGGAAGGTGCGCACCCCCTGGTCGATCCAGAACCGCACCACCTCCAGCAGCGCCCCCCAGAGGGACTCCCACGCCGGCGTCGCGAAGTTGATCGGGTAGATGTCCTGGTACTTCTTGGGCGGGTTCTCCGCGTACTTGATGCTGCCGTCGGGCCGCTGATAGAACCACTCCGGCTGCTCGCGCACCCACGGGTGATCCGGCGAGCACTGGATCGCGAAGTCGAGCGCGATCTCCATGCCGAGGCCCTGCGCGGCCTTCACGAGCCGCCGGAAGTCCTCGAGCGTGCCGAGCTCCGGATGCACCGCGGTGTGGCCACCCTCCGGTCCGCCGATGGCCCACGGGCTGCCCGGATCGCCCGGCCCCGCGCTCAGCGCGTTGTCCGGGCCCTTGCGCGCGGTGCGGCCGATCGGATGGATCGGCGGGAGGTAGACGACGTCGAAGCCCATGCGCCGGATCTCGGGCAGGCGCTCCACGCAGTCGGCGAATGTGCCGTGGCGGCCGGCGAGGCGGCCCTGCGAGCGCGGGAACAGCTCGTACCAGGCCGCGAAGGCGGCCTCCGGCCGGTCCACCACCACCTCGAGCTCTCGGTCGTGGCGCGTGAGATCGGGGCGCGGCTGCACGCGCGCCATCACCTGGCGCAGGTCGGGGTCGAGCAGGACGTCGAGGCGGCGGTCGCGCGTGGACGCCGCGGTGAGCCGCTCGATCGCCCGCGCCAGCGTCGCCGCCTCCGGCTCCGGCGCGCCCTCACGCGCGCGCCGGAGCATCGCGCCGCCTTCCAGCAGCTCGCTCGTGAGATCGGCCTGGCCGCCGGCCAGGCGGCGCCGCATCTCCTCGACCCACGAGCCGAAGGCGTCGGTCCAGGCCTCGACGGTGTAGCGATAGCGGGTGTTGGCCTCGAGCGGGAACGAGCCGGCCCAGCCGTCGTTGTCCACCGGGGAGAGCGGCGCCTCGCGCCACTCGGTCTCGCCCGCGGCGCGGAAGCGGATCGACGCGGCGAGGAGGTCGTGGCCTTCCTTGAAGACGTCGGCGGTGACAGTCAGGACGTCGCCGGTCACGCGCTTGACCGGATAGCGGCCGTCGTCCACCGCGGGGCGGACGTGCTCGATCACGATCGGGCGACGGAGCCGGCTCATCGCCACCGGTCCACCAGGTAGGGCTTGTCCTCGTCGAACATGCCGCCCAGGCGCGTCGCGCTCAGCAGGAGCGCGGCGGGCGGGCGGGCGCGGGTCTCGAGGATCACGGAGGCCGCGCGGCCCAGGTAGAGCGGGGCGAGCGACTGGGCGGCGTGGCTCCGGTAGACGACGCGCGCCCGATAGGCGAGCAGGAAGTCGTAGACCACTCGGGTCCAGAGCCGATCCGAGAAGCGGAACCGCTCGAGCGGCCGGTCGCTGAGCTCGAGGACCTCGCCCAGGTTCTCGGGCGCCAGGATGCGCTCCCACACCGGAAGGAGGTCGCGCACGCCCTGGACGAAGCCGACCTGCATGAGGGATGGATCCACGGTGGGGCCGCCCGGCAGCGGCTCGAGCGGCGTGCCGAAGGTCACGACCGGCTCGGAGCCCCGGACGTCGAGCCAGTACTGCTCCGATTGCTCGGCCAGCGCGAAGAGGGCGCCGGCGACCCGGCCCACCGTGCGCCCGAGCGGCGCGGGCGGCTGGGTGGCGGCCACGGTGCGTGGGCCCAGTACCGCCTGTCCCACCGTGAAGCCGCCCTCGATCGCGGCCGCGGGCATCCAGAACTCGAGGCCGTGGTGGCCGAGATCCGTCTCCCAGACCGGCCGGGCGAGGAAGGCGTCGGCGGCCGCCCCCGAGCAGGCGAACTCCTCGGCGAGCGGATGGGCGAGCTGCCGGCCGAACAGGCTGCGCATGAGCGGCACGACGAGGGCCTGGGTGAGGGTGCCGTCGTAGCGGTAGCGGTGGTAGATGGGCAGCACCAGCCCGACGTCGTCCTTCAGGACCGGGCCGGCCAGGGCGCGGAGCCACTCCGCGGTGGTGCTGGCGAGGTCGGCGTTGAGCATCACGAGCGCCCGCGCCTCGAGCCGGCGGCCGACGGTCAGCATCGTCCGCACCGCCTGGGCCCAGTCGAGGGCGCCGTCCGCGTCGTGGCCGGCCCCCGTCGCGCGGATCACCCGCACCGGCCCCAGGGCGGAGGCCAGCGCGGCCGGCGTCTCCCCGGACGGAGCCTGGTCCACGTGCACGACGACCGCGCCCTGTCCGCCGAAGTGCGCGTCGAGGGCCGCGCGGACCGCGCCGCCCACCGCGGCGACGGTGGCGCTCGGTCCGGCGGTGGCCAGGCCCACCACGAGGTCGGCGGAGCCGATCCGCTCGGCGGCGGTCCGGACCTCGTCGGCGAGGTCGAGGGTCTCCATCATCGGGTGAGGTGGGTGAGCAGCGCCAGGTAATCGCTCAGCTGGCGCGTCACGAGGAAATTCCGGCGCACGTGCTCGCGCCCGGCCGCGCCCATGCGGCCGATGAGCTCCGGGTTGCTCAGGAGCTGCCGGATGCGGAACGCGGCGCCCTCCACGGTTTCCACGGTATACCCGGTGACGTTCACGACCATCTGAAATGGGATGCCCCCCGCGATGGTGCCGATCACCGGCTTGCCCTTCCACATCGCGGTGGCCACGTCGATCGTGAAGTCGGCCTTGAGCGGTTTCTGGACCGCGATGGTGGCCGCGCGCTCGAGCGCGTTCAGCTCGGTCTGGGGATCCGGGGGCAGGACGATCACCGCGATGTCGGGATCCTGGCCGGCCGCCTGCTGCACGTCGGCGAGGACGTCCCCGCCCGGCGCGGGAGGCGGGCCGGCCAGCACGAGGCGCACGTCGTGGTGCTTCTTGACGAGCCGGTAGGCGTTGATCACCCCGAGCGGGTCGTGCTGACGCTCGAACGGCCCCACCTGGAGCAGGATCGGCTTGTCCCGCGGGACCTGGAGGCGGTCCAGCTGGGCGGCCTGCTCGGCGCGGGTCATCTCGCGGTTGCGCTCGGAGAGCGGATCGATGGACGGGTAGACCACGAACCGCGGAATGGAGAGCGGGGTCGCGAAGCGGGCGAGGGAGAAGACGGCGGCGTCGTAGCGCTGGGCGATCGGTCGCAGCGCGTTCCAGATCTGCGGCTGGGCGGAGGAGAGATCCTGGTGGCAGCGCCACACCCAGCGCCCCGCGTCGCCCCGCGGCTCGACGAGGCCGAGCGGGGTGGCGTCGTGGACCATCACGAGATCGGCGTCGAGGCGGAGCCGGCGCGCGTTCTCGGCCGCGGTCTCGCGCAGGCGGGCCAGCATGCCCTCGGTGATGACCTGCTCGGTGCCCTCGAGGGCCCGGCCCACCGCGCGGCCCACCTGGTCGAAGTCCGCGGTGCCGATCGTGATCTCCCAGGTGGTCTCCACCCCCAGGTCGTTCATGATCGGCACGAGCCGGTTCAGCACTTCCAGCCCCGCGCCCCCATAGCGCGAGGCGCTCACGTGCACGAAGCGCCGGCCGCGCAGGCGCTCCCCGAGGCGCATGAGGATGTCCACCGCGCCGCGGGGGGCGACCTGGCGGTAGTCGTCGAGCTTGAGCAGCGAGCCGGGGCCCATCAGGCGCCTCCGTCCGCGATGGCGTCGGACAGGACGTTGAGGTGGCGATCGCGAATCCGCTCCAGGCTGCCCGCGTACGGGTCGATGTGGGCGAGCCGCTCGGCCACGTCGGCAAGGCCGAGGGCGCCCCCGACCCACTCCGCGAAATCACCGCGCCCGCGGCCCGCCCGGTAGCGCGCCTCGATCGTGTGGTAGAAGAGCGCGCTCACGTCCACCTCGACGAGGGCGTCGCGCAGCTCGGCGAGGGTGCGGGCCTGGTGGCCGGTGGGCACCGGGACGAGGTGCATCTGGAAGAAGCGGAAGCGCTTGCCCTGGGTGCGGGCGGGCGCGCCCCCGAGATGCTGGAGGTGGTCGGCGATGGTGGCGACCAGCTCCTCGCGCACGCGCTCCATGGAGCCGGCGTGAAAGGCATCCACGCCGGCCAGCCGCTCCGCGAGGCGCACGTCGCGCACCTCGGTGCCGACCCAGAGCGCGAAGTCGTTGGGATAGGCCTCGGCCAGCACCGGCCGGTGCAGGAGCGAGGCCGAGGTGTGGCAGAAGACGGACTCGACCGGCACGCGCTCGAGCTGCTCGAGCAGCTCGCGGGCGTCGTGCGCCTCGTGGGGCAGCAGCTCGTTCAGCTCGAGGCAGCCGAGGAAGACGAAGGACTCGGTCAGGCTCATGCGGTAAGCTCTCCCGGGGGACGACGCCTGTGAGAATCCTGCTCCTGAGCCGTGAGTACCCGCCGCACGTCTACGGCGGCGCCGGCGTGGTGGTGGATCACCTGAGCCGCGCGCTGGCCCGCCGCGCGTCGGTCGAGGTGCGCTGCTTCGGCGACAACCAGCAGCAGAAGCCCGACCTGACCGTGCAAGGCTACGCGCCGTGGCCCCGGCTGGCCGGCGGGCCGGAGGCGCCCTACGCGCCCGCGCTGGAGGCCCTCTCGGTGGGCCTGGCGATGGCGCGCGATCCGGTGGCGGCCGACGTGGTGCACACCCATACCTGGTACGTGGGCCTGGGCGGCATGCTGGTGCAGTCCATCCACGACGTGCCGCTCGTGGTCACGCTCCACAGCATGGAGCCGCTCCGGCCGTGGAAGGCCGATCAGCTCGGCACCGGCTACGCGGTGTCGAGCTGGGCCGAGCGGCTGGCGGTCGAGCGCGCCGACCGCGTCATCGCGGTGTCGGCCCAGATGCGCGGCGACATCCTGACCCACTTCCGGGTCGAGCCGGACCGCGTGGCCGTCATTCACAACGGGGTGGACGCGGGGGCCTTCGCGCGCACCGAGCGGCGCGACGCCCTCGCGCGCCACGGGGTGCGCGAGCCCTATGCGCTCTTCGTCGGCCGGATCAGCGAGCAGAAGGGGATCTTCCAGCTCCTGGAGGCCGCCCGGACCCTGCCCGCGGGCGTCCAGCTCGTCCTGTGCGCGAGCAGCCCGGACACACCGGAGCTGCTGGCGCGGCTCGAGGTCGCGGTGACGGGCCGCCCCGAGATCCGCTGGATCAACGCGATGCTGCCGGTGCCCGAGGTCGTCCAGCTCTACAGCCACGCCGCGGTCTTCGTCTGCCCGTCCATCTACGAGCCGTTCGGCCTGATCAACCTCGAGGCCATGGCCTGCGGGATCCCGGTGGTCGCGAGCCGGGTCGGGGGTATCCCCGAGGTGGTGGTGGACGGCGAGACCGGCCGGCTGGTGGACCCCGGCGACGTCGCCGCGCTCGGGCAGGCGCTGCGGGAGACGCTGGCCGACCCCGGGCGGGCCCGGCGCATGGGCGAGGCCGGACGCCGACGGGTGGAGGCCCACTTCTCGTGGGACCGCATCGCGGATCGGACGATCGCGGTCTACCGGGACGCGATCGAGCATCACGGGCGCGCCTCGGCCAGGTAGAACGCGACGCTCCACGGCGGCAGCGTGGACCACTGCGACGGGAGCGCGAGCGCGTAGAGACGGCGGCCCCAGTCCGCGCCCGGCCCCTCGTGCGAGAGCGGCTCCGCGCCCAGGTTGGCCACGAGCCGCAGCGTGCCCTTCGGGAAGGTCCACACGACCTCGAAGGCGGTCTCGCCGAGGGCCTTCCTGGCGGCGACCGGCACCGGCTCGCCCTCGAGGAGCGGCGCGATGGCCCGGCTCCGGAGCGCGAGCAGGGCCCGGTGGAATTCGAGCCAGTCCTTGTGGACCGCGGCGGTCGCGTGACGCCAGTCGAGTACCGAGCGCGTGAACGTGGACTCGGCCTGAGGATCGGGAATGCGCGCCCGCGTCGCGGGATCGGCGAACTCCGGGAACCGGGCGAACTCGCGGCGCCGGCCCTCGGACACGAGCGGGCCCAGGTCGGGGCCCAGATCGCTGAAGAACAGGAAGGGCTCGGGGGCGGCCCACTCCTCGCCCATGAAGAGCAGCGGCGGCGCGGGCGAGAGCAGGAAGACCGCGGTGGCCGCGCGCACCGCGTCGGGGCCGGCGAGCGCGGCGACCCGCTCCCCGAGCGCGCGGTTGCCGATCTGGTCGTGGTTCTGCAGGAAGCTCACGAAGGCGGTGGGCGGCAGGTCCGCGGAGGGCTCGCCCCGTGCGCCGTCCCGGTAGGCGGACCGCTCGCCCTGGAACGCGAAGCCCTCGGCGAGACAGCGCCCCAGGTGCGGCAGGGGGGGCTGGTAGTCGCGGTAGTAGCCGCCGGACTCGCCGGTCAGGAGCACGTGCAGGGCGTGATGCACGTCGTCGTTCCACTGGGCCTGGTAGAGCGGGCGCCGAGCGGCCTCGCGGCGCAGGTAGCGCGCCTCGTTGGCGCCGTTCTCCAGCACCAGGTGGACGCGGCGCTCCCGCCCGGGTCCGTCAGCCACCGCGCGGGCCAGCTCCACCAGCAGATGGCGGGGCGATTCGTCCACGATGGCGTTGACCGCGTCGAGACGCAGGCCATCCAGATGGAACTCCTCGATCCAGTAGAGCGCGTTGTGGATCATGAACGCGCGCACGACCTCCGAACCGGGCCCGTCGTAGTTCACCCCGTCGCCCCACGGGGTCTGGTGGCGCGGGTTGAAGAAGTCGGGCGCGTAGCGGTGAAGATAGTTGCCCTCGGGCCCGAAGTGGTTGTAGACGACGTCGAGGAAGACCGCGAGGCCGCGCGCGTGCGCGGCGTCCACCAGGGCCTTGAGGTCGCCGGGCCGGCCGTAGCTCGCCTCCGGAGCGTAGAGGAGCACGCCGTCGTAGCCCCAGCCCCGGCGACCGGGGAAGTCGGCCAGTGGCATCAGCTCCAGCGCGGTGGCGCCGAGCGAGACCAGGTGGTCGAGCCGCTCGGCCACCCCCGCGTAGGTGCCGGCGGCGCTGAACGCGCCCACGTGCAGCTCGTAGAACACGAGACGCTCCGGCGGCAGGCCGATCCACGCGGTGTCGGTCCAGGCGTGGGCGAGCGGATCCACGACCTCGCTCGCCCCGTGCACGTCGCCGGGCTGGAACCGCGCGGCGGGGTCCGGCACGAGCAGCTCGCCGTCGATCCGGTAGCGGTAACGCGTGCCCGGCGGCGCCTCCCGCGTCACGTACTCGGCCCACCCGCCCGCGTCGCGCGGCATGGCCACCGCGCGTCCCGGCTCCTCGAGCCACAGCTCGACCTGCCGGGCGCCGGGCGCCCAGAGTCGGAAGCGCGTGGTGCCGTCTTCGCGGACCTCCGCGCCGAACGGCATCCGATGCGCGCGCCGCGCCGCCGGAGCCGGGCTCACGGCAGATCGCTCTCGCGCTCGAGGAGCGCCACCGGGAAGTGGCCGAACAGGGCGGGGACCTGGAGCACCGCGACGCCGTCGCGGCGCTCGCTGGGCACCGCGTGGCCGGTGAAGCGGTCGCGGTAGACGCCGGCGAGCCGGTCGTCGCCGAGCGCGACCCAGGTGTGCTCCCACGCCGCCTCGCCCAGCGCGAAGCGGCCGGTGAGGCCGGCGAGGCGGGCGGTCAAGCGCGGCACCGCCGCGATCACCGCCGCGGGCCCGTCCACCCGCGCCAGCGCCACCACGTGCTCGGCGTGGCGGCCGCCCCCGGCGAGCCCGCGGTATTCTCCGGCGCCGAAGAGCCCGGCCCGCTTCCGTCGCAGGGTGAGCGCGCGATGGGTGAGGAAGAGCTTCACGCTCCCGTCCCGCCAGCGCTCGAGGAGATCCGCGCAGAGCCCGCTCAGGTCCGCCGGGCCCGCGTCCTCGGCGGGGATCCGGGCGCGAAGCGCTTGCAGCCGCGCCTGCCGGCGGGCGAAGTCGACCGGCCGGCGGTTGTCGGGATCCACGAGCGAGAGCTCCCAGAGCTCGGTGCCCTGGTAGAAGTCGGGGATCCCCGGCGCCGCGATCTTGAGCAGGGTCTGGGCGAGGGAGTTGACCGCCCCATGGGCCGCGACCAGCTGCTGGAAAGGCCGGAAGGCGGAGAGGAAGGCCCCACCGGGCGCGAGCAGGCCGGTCACGAACCCGCGCGTCGCGGCGTCGTAGCCCGCGCTCGGGTTCACCCAGCTCGTGTGGCGCTTGGCCTCCTTGGTGGCCTTTTCCATGTAGGCGGCCAGCCGCTCGGCCAGCGCCGCGAGCGACTCGTCCTCGTCCCGGGCGGGCCACGCGCCCAGCAGGTTCTGGTAGAAGAGATACTCGTCGTTGGCGTCCGGCGCCGCGCGGCCGTCCACGTCCACCTTGAAGCGCCGGGCCAGGGCGCGCCAGCGGCGGACCTCGGCGGCCCACGCCGCGGGCACCTCGGAGAGCACGTTGATGCGGGCGCGGACGTCCTCGCCGCGCTTGGTGTCGTGGGTCGCGGTGGCCACGAGCGACTCGGGCCACCGGGCCAGGCGCGCCCCGTTCCGGTCGTGGAACACGGTCGGTGATTCCCCGTAGCGCGCGGGATCGCCGCCCACCTCGTTGAGCGAGACGAGGCGGTTGTAGACGTAGAACGCGGTGTCCTCGACGCCCTTGGCGGTGACCGGGCCCGTGGTTTGCTGGAAGCGCATCGCGAAGTGCCGCCGCGCGGCCTGCTCGTCCGGATCCGGGCGGCCCGGGTTGCGCACCAGGAGCACGTCGCGGACGAAGTCGAAGATGGAGACGTTCACGGTGGGGTTGCGGCGCTTGGCCTCCGCCACCGCCTCCTCGATGTAGGCGCGGTCGCGGGCGCTCGGATCGCGCCCGTCGTCGCCCACGTAGGTGCGGTAGACCGGGAACGCGGCCACCGTCTCGCGGATCACCCGCACCAGGCTGTAGAGGGTGAAGTCACGGGAGAGGCGGTTGCGCTCCGACATGGAATCGAGGTGATGGCCGAGCTGGTTGATCTCGCTCGCCATCGAGACCTGCATGATGAGCCGCTTGGCGGTGTAGGTATGATCGGCGAGCAATCCGGCCGATCCGGTCAGCCTCGCGTAGAGAGTGGTCATCTGTCGCGAAGTCCCCCGGTCCACGAAGAGCCCGTTGACCGAGGCGAGGAAATCGTAGCCGGTGGTACCCGCGACCGCCCACCAGTCGGGCAGGGGCTCGCCCGGGCTCAGGATCTTCTCGGCCGCGATCCAGAGCGGGCGGGCGTCGAGCGAGGCCGGCTGCTCCGCGGCGCGCGCGCGGTAGAGGGCGCCGAGCGCCTCCGCCTCCGCGGGGGTCAGCTCCGGGGCGAGCCGGCGCGCGGTGGCGATCAGCGCGCCTTCCTGGAGCCGGCGGAAGTACTCGCCGGGCGCGTAGAGCCCGTCCGGGTGATCCACGCGCAGCGCGGTGACCTTGCCCTCTCCGACGAGCCGGAAGACGAGCTCGTGGGCCGCGTCGAACACCGAGCGCTCCTCCATGCGGATCGCGGCCAGGTGGCTCACGTCGAAGAAGCGGCGGTAGTTCACCTCGTCGCCCGCCACGCGCCAGTCGGCGAGCCGGTAGGTCTGGGCGGAGAGCAGGCGATCGAGCGCGTCGAAGCTCGCGGGATCTCCCGCGGTCCCGTTCATCGCGCGCACCGTCTCCTCGACGTGCTCGCGGATGTCCACCGACTCCTTGGCGAGCATGGCGAGCCGCCGCTTGACGATCTCCTTCTCGCGCAGCCGCTCCGCGAGGCGCGCCGGATCGGTCTCGGTGCGCCCGGGCAGATGCTCGAGCGCGGTCAGGATGCTACGTAGCTCCTGGAGGCCCGCGTCCTCCGGCCCGAGCCGGCCGGCGAGGACGTCGAGGCGGTCGGTCAGGATCTGGGCGTAGGTGTCGGGGGCGATGGGCAGGCGCGCCCCCGCGTACCGCAGGTGGAAGGCGCCGTCCGCGAGCTCGAGCTGGAGCTGCTGGGACTCCAGCACGCGGCCGTACTGGTCGGGGAGGACGGGCAGGAGTACGCGATCGCGCAGCTCCGGCTTGATCGGGGTCCAGTCGATGTCGAAGAAGGCCGCCCGGGGCGAAGCTCGCCCGTTCTCCAGCACGTCCAGCCACCAGGGATTGGCGTCGCCCGCGATGCCCATGTGGTTGGGCACCACGTCGAGGATCAGACCGAGGCCGCGGGCGGTGAGCGCGGAGGCCAGACGATCGAAGGCGGCCCCCCCGCCGATCTCCGGGTTGAACGCGTTGTGATCGGTGACGTCGTAGCCGTGGGAGCTTCCGGGTCCGCAGCGGAAGCAAGGCGAGAGGTAGACGTCGCTCACCCCGAGCGCGTCGAGGTAGGAGCCGAGCGCGGCCACCGCGTCGAAGCCGAGCGTGCTCCCCAGCTGCAGACGATAGGTGGCGTGGCGCTCTCGCCGCAGCGCGGCCGTCGCTTGCTGGAAGAGGACGCCGACATCGATCATGCGCTAGAGGTGGGTCAGGGTCTCTCGCGGATGCGGCTCGCGGTTGCGCAGGTGCCGCTCGAGGATCTGGCGAGCCAGCGCGCGGCCCCCGAGGCCGAAGGCGAGGGCGAGCGCGAAGATCAGGCCGCCGAAGGTGATGCCGAAGGCCACCAGCACCATCTCTTTGCCGATGCCCAGGTGGGTGATCGCGGTGGCGCTCGCGAAGAGCAGGACGCCCCAGCGGATGGCGCGCGCGAGCAGGCGCGCCTCCGGCACGCGCGCGTTGACCGCCGCGATCAGCGCGCCTTCGCCCAGGAAGTTGGCCACGAGCCAGCCCACGAGGAGGATGAGGGCGGCGCCCATGACCCGCGGGACCCACGAGAACACGAACTCGGTGAGTCGCCCGGTGCCCGGGATCGCGAGCGCGTCGATGGCCATGGAGAGGAAGAGGACCAGGATGCTCCAGAAGACGACGAGCCCGAGCACCTGCGAGGGCGGCCGGCGCACGCCCGCGCGGCTGAGCTGCGAGACGATGCCCCAGCTCTCCGCGCGCCGGTCGAAGGCCACCGCCTGCGCCACGCGCCGGGTGACCCGCGCGGCGATCCAGGCGCCGACGAGGCCGACCACCGCCAGGGTCAGCATCGCGAGGATGCCCGGCATCACGAGAACCAGCCTCGTCTTGAGATCCGCGAGAGCGGCCCACACGAGATCACCCCACATGTCCGTCATGATCCGCGCCTCCTTCCATGCGTTGCGGTGCGGGAATGCCTCACGGTATCACGCGTGGAAGGCCGCAGAAAGGCTGCCGGGCCCTGCGCACGCGTGTGTCGGTGTTACCGGGCATCGGTAACGCTTACCGCTCCCCCGCGCGGCGCCGGGGCCTTGCCGCCCGAGCCGCTCGCGCGCGGTCGCGGCTTTTCCGGCGCTTAGGCCGATGCGGTGCACGCGCCGCGTCTGGCACAGGGCTTGCCCGTGCCCTGAGCCCATGGGGCTCATGCGGAGGGACCGGTGAGTCCCGCGGGCCGGTCGCGCCCGGCGATGCGCGAGCGCATCGCGCAGGGGTTCACCCAGGTCGAGGACGTGCTCTACGTGGGGATCGGGGTCGTGCTGGCGGCGGGCGCCATCGGGCTCCTGATCAACGCGGCGGTGACGTTCGCGCGCAGCATCGGGGCCGGGGCGGTCGGCGGCAGCGTGGTGGCGGTGCTGGACCAGCTGCTGCTGATCCTCATGATGATCGAGATCCTCTACACGGTACAGGTGTCGTTCCGGGAGCACGTGCTGGTGCCGGAGCCGTTCGTGCTCGTGGCGATGATCGCCGCGGTCCGGCGGATCCTCGTGCTCACCGCCGAGTTCGGCAAGCTGATGGCGGAGGGCGAGGTGATCTTCCGGTACGCGATGATCGAGCTCGGATTGCTGACGGTGATGACCGGGGTGATGGTGGGCTGCCTGGTGGGCTTGCGAAAGCGCGACAAGGAAGCGGTGGCCGAGCGGGCCTGAGAGTCCCCTCGAGAGGAGCGGGCCATGAAGATCCAGCAGCTCGATGAGGTCGAGGGCCGGCGCACCTTCGTGCTGGTCTGCGACCGTGGCGACGACCCGGTTGAAGCCCTGACCGCGGCCGCGAAGCGGTTCGACCTCTCCGGTGCCTCGTTGACCGGCATCGGGGCCTTCTCGGGGGTGACCCTCGGCTTCTTCGACCGAGGCCGGCGAGACTACGCCCGGCGCGTCATCCGGGAGCAGGTGGAGGTGGTATCCCTGGTCGGCAACGTCGCGCTGGACGCCGGCGAGCCCCGGGTGCACGCGCACGTCGTGGTCGCCCGGCACGACGGCAGCGCTCTCGGGGGCCACCTCCTGGGCGGCACCGTGGACCCGACCCTGGAAGTCACGATGGTCGAGTCGCC
>DATFUK010000461.1:0-2203 GCA_035260865.1 Candidatus Methylomirabilota bacterium
CGGGCGGACTCCGCCACGCGCCGGGCCACGTTCTTGATCTTCTCGGCGTCGGCGACGGAGGAGCCGCCGTACTTCTGGACGATCAGCAGGCCCATGAGAGGGCCATCCTACACGACGCGCGCGCGGAGTGTAAAGCCGACGTCAGCGCGGGCGGCGGCCGGGGCCGCTGCCGTCGTCGTGCTGCGGCCGGATCTCGCGCGGCGCCGACTGCCGGCGCTGCCGCATCTGCTCGCGGGCCTGCTGGCGCTGCTCGGGCGTCATGGTGCGCCACCGCTCGAGGTTGCGGTCCAGCCGCTCGCGCTGCTCGGGGGAGAGCGACTGGTAACGCTCGAAGCGCTGCTGGATCTGCTGGCGCCGCTCCGGCGGGAGCTGCTGGTAGCGCTCGTAGGCGCGCTCGAGCTCGCGCTTGCGATCGTCGGGGAGCTGGTTCCAGCGCTCGAAGTCCTGCATGATCCGCGCGCGCTCGCTCGGCGGCATCTGGCGGAAGCGCTGGAGGTTCTGGCGCGCGGCCCGGCGCTCTTCGGGGTTGAGGCCCTTCCAGTGCCGGTAGTTCTCGAGGGCGCGCTCCCGCTGCTCCGGCGTCATGGTGCGCCAGCGCTCCAGGTTACGCTCGGCCGTCGCGCGCTCCTCCGGCGACAGCCGCTCGAGGCCCTGGATGGGCGCGCCCGCGGGCGGCGGCGGAGGCGGCGCCTGGGCGAAGGCGGCGACCGAGACGGCGAGCCACAGCGCCGAGCCCACCACGAGCGCGAGCAGCCGGGTCACTTCGCGCCTCGGGGCGGCGATGGGGGCGGGGGCGACGATCCGGGCCCCGGCTCGTTCGCGGCCTCCTGCGCGTGCTGGCTCTCGAGCATGCGCAGCCGCTCGAAAAGGCCCATGCGCCGCGCCACCTCGCGATCGCGCGCGTAGTCGGGACTGCTCAGCAGATCCAGATCTCTCAGCATCTCCGCGTCCACCGCCTCCGGCGCGCCCGCGCGAGCGCCCGGGGCGCCCCGCTCCGCCGCGCTCGCCTCGCTCACCCCCGCCAGCGCCAGCACCGCGAGGCCCACGGGCCAGATCCAAGGAGTCACCGCTCAGCTCTTCTGGGGCTCCGGCAGCTCGTCCAGCTCGCCGATCACGTTGAAGTCCTCGAGCAGATCGAGCTGCTGCACCACGTCGAGCCGCGCGATCATGTCGAGCTGGGTCGCCAGGATCGTGTTGTCGAGCGCGATCGGATCGGGCGTGCGCACGGCCGCGGGAAGACCGGCCAGCACCAGCACCGCCACCAGGCCCGCCGCCACCAGCGCGGGCAGGGGCCGGACGAGCCACGCCCAGAGCCGGTCGGGCCCGGTCGTGCGACGATCGAGCCGCTCCCGCAGCTCCGCGCGGTAGGCGCCCCAGTGGATCGGGGGCGGGGCCGGCGCGGTCCGGGCCAGCTCCGTCATCAGCCCGGCGAATCGGTCGCGCGAGGCCCGGCAGTCGTCGCACGCGGCCAGGTGGGCGTCCACCCGCGCCCGGTCGGCCGGGTCGAGATCGCCGCGCACGTGATCGACCAGCCACTCCTCGACGTGCACGTCCTTCATCCCTCGTCTCCGAGCCGCCGCCTCAGCGTGGAGAGCGCGCGGTGCAGGTGAACCCGCACGGTGGGCTCCGACACGTTCAGCACGGCGGCGATGTCCTTCGTCGCCAGCCCCTCGCGGCATGAAAGCGTCACCGCCGCGCGCTGCTGGGGCGACAGCTCATCCACCAGCGCCCAGACCTTCGTCATGCGCCGCTCCGTGTCCATGCCCTCGACCGGGTCCAAGAAGGGCGCGGGCGCCTGCTCCACCGGATCCGGCTCGTCCGGCCCGTCGGCGCGCTGGTCGCGCCAGCCCACGAGCCGCCGCCAGCCGCGCCGGCGCCGCTGCTGATCCAGGCAGCAATTGACCAGGATCCGGTAGAACCACGTCGAGAACTTCGACTGCCCCGCGAAGGAGCCCGCCGATTCGTGGAGGCGGATGAACGCTTCCTGCGAGCAATCGCGTGCGTCCTCGCGATCGCGCAGCACCGACCACGCGATCCGGTACGCCCGCTCCTGGTAGCGCTCCACCAGGAGATCGAAGGCTCCCGGCTCACGCTCCGCGACCGCACGGCACAGCTGTTCATCGCTCGACCCCACGGGCGCCTCTGGCCCTGATCTTCCCACACGCCTGTCAACGCGGCACCAATGCCCGCTCGGTTACCCCGG
>DATFUK010000462.1:0-14250 GCA_035260865.1 Candidatus Methylomirabilota bacterium
CCGCTCATGCCGTGGAGCGCGGTGATGCTGATGCGGGCCAGGCCCAGGAAGCGGCCGGGGAACCGCCGCAGGAGCTGCGCCTGCCCCTCGTTGGAGATGCCGAAGGGCACCGAGCGCACGATGCCGAGCTTGCCGAGCTTCTCGACGTAGGCCTCCAGCTCCTCGTCCGGCCGGTGGTCGGCGCCCTCGCGCCGGGCCCGGAAGATCCGCCCGTAGTTGGCCATGCCGTAGCCGGCCGGCTTCGGCTCAGTGGCGCCGGCCGCCGCCTCCGCCGGGGCCGCGGCGGGCTTCTTCTCCACGTTCGCCCCGTACGGCACGCTGCACTCCATGTCGATGATCCGTGGCATTCGATCGCTCCTCCTCGGTGGCCGACCGCATTGGCGGCGCGACGGATACAGTACCGCGATCACGCCCGTCTTGACAGTGCCGCGCCCCCACCGCAAGATCCCGTCGAGGAGACCCCCTTTGAGAGCTATCCTGACCGCCCTGATCGCACTCCTGCCGCTTCTGCCCGGCCCGGCCCACGCCCAGAGCGTGCTCCGAATCGGGCTGAACGACGACCCCGACGCGCTCGACCCGACCATCAGCCGCGCCTACACCGGCCGCCTGGTCTTCGCCGCGCTGTGCGACAAGCTCTTCGACGTCACGCCCGAGCTCAAGATCGTGCCCCAGCTGGCCACCGGCTACGAGTGGGCCGCGGACCGCAAGTCGATCGTGATCAAGCTGCGCCCGGGCGTCCGCTTCCAGGACGGCGAGCCGTTCAACGCGGAGGCGGTGCGCTTCAACATCGACCGCCACCAGAACACGCAGGGGTCGTTCCGGAAGACGGAGATCGGCGACATCCAGAGCGTGGACGTGATCAACGACCTCACGGTGCGGCTCAACCTCTCGCATCCGCTCGTGCCGCTGCTGGCCACCCTGACCGACCGCTCCGGCATGATGGTGTCGCCCAAGGCCGCGCGCGCGCAAGGCGACAAGCTCGGCACCCAGCCCGTGTGCGCCGGCCCCTATCGATTCGTCCAGCGGGTGGCCCAGGGCAAGATCGTGGTCGAGAAGGTCGCGGACTACTGGGACAAGGCGAGCTTCTCGATCGACCGGATCGAGTTCGTGCCGATCACCGACTCGACCTCGCGCCTGGCCAGCCTCCGCTCCGGCGACCTCCACATGATCGAGCGCGTGTCCCCCACCGACCTGGCCGAGATCCGCGGCGACGCCAAGCTGAAGGTGGTGGGCGTGCCCGAGCTGGGCTACCAGATGATCCCGCTGAACGTCGCCAACGGGCCGAAGAGCAAAGCGCTCGCCGATGCGCGCGTCCGCCAGGCCATCGACCTCGCGATCGACCGCGAGACCCTGGTCAAGACCGTGTTCGCCGGCGAGTACATCGCGGGCAACCAGTTCGTGAGCCCGGGGAGCCCCTACTACGACGCGAAGGTGCCGGTGGGCAAGCGCGACGTGCCGAAGGCCAAGCAGCTCCTGAAGGACGCCGGCCAGCCGAACCTCACGTTCATCCTGGTGGTGCCCCCGGAGCGCGATCGGCAGGAGGCAGCGCTGATCTTGCAGGCCATGTGGGCGGAAGCCGGCATCACGGTGAATCTCCAGACCCAGGAGAACGTCACCATGCTGCAGTCGGGACGCAAGGGCGACTTCGAGGCCTACTTCACGTTCTGGAGCGGCCGGCCCGACCCCGACGGCAACGTCTTCACGTTCTCGACGTGCAAGGGCGCCCAGAACGACAGCCACTACTGCAACACCGACGTGGATGCGCTGCTCACGAAGGCCCGCCAGGTCGCGGACCCGGTCGAGCGCAAGAAGCTCTACGACCAGGCCACCGAGCTGATGGCCAGGGACGTCCCGCGGCTCATCCTCTGGCACCGCCGCGTGTTCACCGGGTTCAGCGCGAAGGTCCAGGGCTTCACCCCCTACCCCGACGGGATCATCCGCTTCCGGGGCCTCAAGCTGAACTGAGGCGCCGGCGGCATGGCGCTCTGGCTCTACGTGGCCCGGCGGCTCGCGGTGCTGGTGCCCACGCTGTTCTTCGTCTCGGTGCTGATCTTCTCGCTGCAACAGCTGCTGCCCGGCGACGCGGCGACGGCGCTGGCCGGCGAGGAGCACGACCCGGTCGCGGTCGCGGCCATCCGCGCGCGGTACCACCTGGACCGGCCGGTGCCGGTGCAGTACGGCCTCTGGCTCGGCCGCGTGCTGGTGGGCGACTTCGGCGAGTCGCTGCGCAGCCGCATCCCGGTGCGGGAGCTGCTGGCCTCGAAGCTGCCGGTCACCGTGGAGCTGGCGCTCTGCTCGATGCTGATCGCGCTGGTCATCGGCATCCCGGCCGGCATCGTCTCGGCCACCCGGAAAGGCACCGCGGTGGACGTGGTGGCCAACTTCTTCGCGCTGTCCGGGCTCTCGGTGCCGCACTTCTGGCTCGGCATCATGCTTATCTTGTTGTTCGCGGTGCGCCTCGGGTGGCTGCCCGCCTCCGGCTACGTGCCGCCGTGGGAGGACCTGCGCCGGAACCTGACCACCATCCTGCTGCCCTCCTTCGTGCTCGGCACCGGCGTGGCCGGCGTCATGATGCGCCACACCCGGAGCGCCATGCTCCAGACCCTGGGCGCCGACTACGTGCGCACCGCGCGGGCCAAGAGCGTGCCCGAGCGGCTGGTGGTGCTGAAGCACGCGCTGCGCAACGCGCTGATCCCGGTCATCACCCTCGGCGCCATCGAGTTCGGCCGGCTGCTCTCGGGCGCGGTGCTCACCGAGCAGGTCTTCGCCATCCCGGGCTTCGGCAAGCTGCTGGTCGACGGCGTGTTCAACCGCGACTATGCGGTGGTGCAGGCCGTCGTGCTCGTCTCGGCGGGCCTCTACGTGCTCCTGAACCTGGGGGCGGACATCCTCTACTTCCTGGCGAACCCGCGCCTGCGGGGCTCCACGTGAGCGGCGCCACCGCCGTCGTCGCGGCGCCCGCGGTGGTGGTCCGCCGGCGCTACAAGGCGGCGCGGCAGCTCGCGCGCCGGCCGGCGGCCATCGTCGCGCTCGCGGTGGTCCTCGGGTTCATCGTGGTGGCCCTCGCCGCGCCGTTGCTCGCCCCGTTCGACCCGAACGCCATCGACTACCGCGCGCTGCGCAAGCCCCCGTCCGCGGCCCACCCGCTCGGCACCGACGAGGTCGGGCGCGACGTGCTCTCCCGGCTGCTCTGGGGCGCACGCGCCTCGCTCCTGGCCGGCGTCATCCCGGTGACGATCGCGGTCGTCCTCAGCGTGCCGCTCGGCCTTCTCTCGGGCGTCGCCGGAGGGTGGCTCGACGGGCTTATAATGCGGATCAACGACGCCATGCTCTCGATCCCGTTCCTCATCGTGGCCATCGCGCTGGCCGCCTTCCTCGGCCCGGGCCTCGGCAACGCCATGATCGCGATCGGCATCGCGGCCCTGCCCACCTTCGTCCGGCTCGTGCGCGGCACCGTGCTCACGATCAAGACCGAGGAGTACGTGGAGGCCGCGCAGGCGCTCGGCTGCTCGCGCCCGCGCGTGGCGCTCCGCCACATCCTGCCCAACACGCTGCCGCCGCTCTTCATCCAGGTGAGCATCACGGTGGCGGCGGCCATCATCGCGGAGGCGAGCCTCTCGTTCCTGGGCCTGGGCCAGCAGCCGCCCGCGCCCTCGTGGGGCAGCATGCTCAACGCGGCCCAGCGCTATCTCTCGCAGGCCCCCTGGATGGCGCTCTATCCGGGCCTGATGATCTTCGGCATCGTCATGGCCCTCAACGTCCTCGGCGACGGCCTGCGCGACGCCCTCGATCCGCGGCACCAGTGATCACCGCAAGGAGGCACGACCCGTGAGCCACGTCCGCATGACCCCGATCACCGATGCCAAGGCCTGGCGCGGCGAGACCCTCGCGCGCGAGACCTCCTGGATCGTCACCCTCACCGAGGCCGAGATCGCCGACATCGACCGCGCGCTGGCCACCGCGAAGGCGTCGGGCCTCGGGCTCGAGGCGATCCAGCGCGAGCACTTCCCGCTGACCGTCATGCGCGCCCGGCTCGCGGAGGCGGTGACCGAGATGTACGACGGCCGCGGCTTCGTGGTGCTGCGTGGGCTGCCGGTGCGCCGCTACAGCGACGACGACGTCGGCCTCATCTTCTGGGGCTTCGGACGCTACATGGGCGGGCCGCTCTACCAGAATCCCCAGGGCGAGCTGCTCGGCCACGTCTACGACCACGGGCGCACCTACGGCAACATCGACGTGCGCGGCTACGAGACCAACGCCTACCTGCCGTACCACACGGACGCGGGCGACATGGTGGGGCTGCTCTGCCTGCGCCGGGGCCTCGAGGGCGGGCTCAGCAGCATCGTGAGCTCGGTGACCGTGCACAACGAGATCCTGGCCCAGCACCCCGAGTACCTGGGCCTGCTTTACAACGGCTACTACTACATCCGCCGCGAGGCGGCCCTGACCGAGCGCGGCGTCTCCGAGCGCCCGATCCCGGTCTACGGCAACCAGGACGGCGTCGTGAGCTGCCGCTACATCCGCAACCAGATCAACGCGGGGGCCGTCAAGCGCGAGGTGCCGCTGACGACGTTCGAGCGCGCCGCGCTCGACTTCCTGGACGAGCAGACCCGCCGGGCCGACCTGCGGCTGGACATGGACCTGCAGGCGGGCGACATCCAGTTCATCAACAACTACACGATCCTCCACTCCCGCACCGGCTTCGTGGACGGCCCCGAGCCCGACCAGAAGCGGCACATGCTGCGCCTGTGGCTCAAGTTCCCGAAGGCCTGGCCGTTGAGCCCCGAGTTCCCGAGGCACATGGGCTACACACCGTCCAAGGACACGCCCGAGCTGGTCGAAGCCGAGACCTAGACACCCTCTCCCCCCCGGGGAGAGCGCCGGCCCTGCCTTCCACCCTCTCCCCCCCGGGGAGAGGGCAGGGTGAGGGGGCCGCGGCGCTACTTCAGCGTCTCGTCGTCGAAGGTGTAGAGAATCGCGGCGTGCCCCATCTCGTCGACCGTGCGCTCGCCCCAGTACACGGTCCGCGGCGGCTTGTTCGGATTCGTCGGGTTGCGGTCCGAGTTGTCCCACGCCGCCGTGAGCTCGATCCAGGAGGCGACGGGCAGCGCCACCGGCGTGCGGAACCAGTAGAAGCCCTGCCAGTTGAAATCCCAGTCGTCGATGTGGATCAGCGGCTGGACGGACTCGTCCTTCATCCGCGCCCAGACCTTCATCTCTCGCCCGAGCATGTGCATGTGCGGATGGATGGCGATCAGCTGCATCGGCCGGGTCACGAATGCTCCCGCCTCGATCTCGTAGCGCGGATCGCCGGCCGGGATCCTCAGGTTGAACTGGCCAACCCGCATGAAGTGCAGGCGCTTCTGCACCGGGCCCTTCGCCGCTTTCAACCGCAGCTCGGTCAGGTCCGTCTGGGCGGTGAGCTGCGCGTTGTGGTAGTGCAGCTGGAACACGACGCGCGCGCCCTTGGGCAGGAGCATGCCGACGCCGTCCGGCAGGTCCCACGGGCGTGCCCCGGGAGCCCAGCCGCCGAGGTAGCCGTCGATCCGGAAGCCCGGCCCGCCAAAGCACGGGTAGCCGTAGGCGCCGTCGCGACCGACCCCGCCCGACGTCATCCCCGCCGACACCCCGGTGGGATCCACCATCGCCAGCACGTGGTGGACGATCCGGGGATTGCCCGGCACAACCACGGCCGTGGCGAAATAGCGATCCTCGGAGAACGACGTCGGGATGCTGAAGCACCGGTAGATGTCCCCGCCGCGCCCCGCCACGGTGAAGCTCTGATCGGGCCGCAACACGAGATCGGCCGCGTCCAGGGCGGTCGGGGCCGTGAACTCGCGGGGCGGCGGCAGATCGCGGGGATCACCTTCGGGGGCGCCGGCCGCGACCCAGCGCGCGATCGTGGCGACCTCGGCGGCCGACATCCGGCGCTCGCCCGCGAGATCCCCGTAGCCGGAGACCGCTTTCCACGGGGGCATGCGGCGCGTCTCGACCGACTCGAGAATCTTGTCGCGTCGCCGGTAGACGTGCTGGTACTCGGCCAGCGTGAACGGCGCCCCGCCGCCGGGCCGGTGGCATTCCTGGCAGTGCTGCTGGAGCAGGGGCGCGACGTGCTGGCTGAACGTCACCGGTGGCGGGTTGGCGCCGGCGACGCCCCCAGCCACGACGCCGACGAGGCCGAGGACGAGAAGGAGCCGCGAACGCATAGCGCATGCTAGCGCACTCCATCCCCGTCTGCATTTCGAGACATTGACGGCCCAGGACCCGCGCCGCTCGGCGAACGGGCGCGTGCGAGTCCTTCACTTGAAGGCGGGCATCACCTGCTGCGTGAGTATCTCGAGGCTCCGCATCTCCTGGCCGAATGGCAGCAGGCCGCCGGGGTTCAGCTCGGCGGCGATCCCGGTCAGCCCGAGCTCTTCCTTCAGCTGCCGCAACTGGTCGATCAGGGCGGGCCCCGTGCCGAATGCGACCTTGGTGCGGAGGATCTCGTCGTACGAGAGACTCGACAGCTGCCGCGCCTGCTCCTCGCGTCGCTCGATCGGTCCGATCCCGACGAGACCCAACGGTGCCCGGGCCAGGGTGGCCTGACGCTGAAAGTAGTAGAGGATGGTGTCCCGTGGCTCTTCGGTCGCGGCCTTCTCCGTCGGCGCGGCATATACCGGGATCCGCAGGCACACATCGCCGGCTCCCGGGTGTCCGGCCTCCCGCCACGCCGCGCGGTACGTCTTCAGATGCCCGGCCAGCTCCGGGATACTCATCCCGCGAAGCCCCACGAAGATCGGGAGGCCCATTCGGGCCACCCGGGGAAAGGTCTCCGGGGTCGTGGCCGCCATCCGCACCGGCGGATACGGGCGCCGATACGGCCGGGGCGCGACCGCCGCGTCGGCGAACCGGTAGAACTGCCCCGCGAAGCTGAAGGGCTCGCCCTTCCACGCCTCGAGAATGATCGCGAGCGCCTCGAAGAACCGCTCCTGACTCTCCTCGTACGGCACGCCGAGGGCGTCGTAGGCGCGCGGCGACCCGCTGCGGCCGATGCCGAACTCGAAGCGTCCCTGGCTCAGGTGGTCGAGCGTGCTGATCTCGCCGGCCAGGCGCAGGGGATGGTTGAGGGGGAGCAGCTGAACGGCGGTGCCCGTGCGCAGGCGCCGCGTCCGCGCCACGATCCAGCTCGCCACCAGGAGCGGGCCCGACAGCACGGAGCGCGCGGGATTGAACAGCATCTCCGCCAGCCACACCACGTCGAGCCCCCACGCCTCCGCGGACTCCGCCACCGCCAACATCTCGTGGAAGGCGCCGCCCTGATCGACCCCTTCCCGCGTTTGCTCCAGGAACACGCCGAAGTCCATGGGGCCCCTAGTCCTTGAGGCTCACGTCTTCATACGACGGGAACGGACTCATCGCGACCGACGTGATCGTGTGCTCGGCGATTCGTGGGCCCACGCCCATGAGCGCCCGCAGGTCCATCACCGGCGCGAACATCACGCGGTCGATCGTGAGCTGCTGGATCCGGTGCAGGAGCGCCTCCCGCTTCCTCGGGTCTCGCTCTCGCCCCTGCTGCTGGAACAAGTCGTCGATGTCCGGGTAGCCGCCGTAGGCGTAGCTGCCTTTCGACTGGATGAACTCCTGCACGCGACTGGCCGCGTTGCCCGAATTCCCGGCGGCCGGGAGGAAGAGGCCGCGCAGCTTCTTCTCGCGCCACGCGGCGTAGAACGCGGCCCGCTCCATCGGGCGCATCCGCACGCGGATGCCGACCGCGTTCAGGTAGTTCACGACGGACTCAACGACCGTCGGGAAGCCCGGGATGCCCACGAACTCCCCGGCGTCCAGCCCGTTCGGGTAGCCCGCGTCGGCCAGGAGCCGCTTGGCCTTTTGCGGGTCGTACACCGGGGCCTCGACCTGCAGGGCAAAGTCCATGACCCGAGGCACGATCACGCCCGCGGGCGGGCAAAAGCCGAGGCACGCGGCCTCGTTGATCCGCGGGCGGTCCAGCGCGTGGTTGACGGCGAGGCGCAGGCGCCGGTCGTGCCAGGGCGACCTCGGATCCCACTGCTCGGTGAACTCGATCCAGAAGATCGACGCGTGCTTCGTGGCAACCACCTGCATGCGCGGGTCGCGCTGGATCTCCTCGGCGTCGGGCCCATCCAGCACGTACGCGATGTCCGCCTCGCCGCTCTTCAGCATCACCGCGCGCGCCGTCGCCTCGGGGACGCTCTTCATCACGAGCCGCTTGACGTTGGGCACACGCCGCCAGTATCCCGGATATGCTTCGAGCACCACCTCGATGCCGGGCTGCTGGCTGACGAACTTGTAGGGCCCGGCCCCGATCGGATTCTTCCGGAACCCCTCGTCGCCGACCTGGGTCAGGTACTTCTTGGGCACGACGATGCCGGCCGCCGTCGCGGTGGTCCCGTAGAACGTCATGAAATCGGGCCACGCCTCCTTCAGGTGAAAGCGCACCGTGAGGGCGTCGACGACCTCGACCTGCTGCACGTGCGCCTGGAACTCCTTGGCGCCCGCTCCCTTGTAGCGCTCGAAGCTGAACTTCACGTCCTCGGCCGTAAGAGAGTCGCCGTTGTGGAACTTCAGGCCGCGCCGCAGCGTGAACTCGTACACCCGCCCATCCGGGCTCTCGCGCCACGACTCCGCCAGGCTGTTGCCCATCCGCTGTCCGGGATACGGGCGGACGAGCGCATCGTGGATCGCGTAGAGCATCCCGAACGGGGTGATCTGCGGCGGGGCCGTGGAGGGATCGAACCAGCTCGGGGCGATGGTGACGTGCCAGGCCATCACCGCTTGCCCCGACGGGCTTGGCTGGGCGACGGCCGCCGGTGCCGCCACGACAAGGAGCGCGCTCATCCCGAGGAGCAGGAACGCGCTTGACTGACGCCAGGACAGGAGCGGGAATCCATTCATGGTGTCCCTCCCGGGGGTCGGGTGGCCCATAGGATGGACGCCGAAAACGCCCTGGTCAAGGGAGCCGCCGCGCCGGACCCTTCAACTCAAGTTGCGCAGGAGCGACGGGTAGTGGAAGATCGCCGCGAGCGATCAGCGTGGGTTGAGGGGGCCGGAGGCGAGGCCATGAAGAAGAAGAATGGGATGGGTCCCTGGACCGGCGCGGCCCTGCTTGTCCTCGCTGTCACCCTGCTCGCTCTCCCGAACCCGCTCGAGGCGCAACGGGCTACCGGGACCGTGCGCGTCGGCTGGCTCGAAGTCTGTGGCCCCGGTCCTCGGCGCCCCCATTTCGATATTTTCCGGGCTCGCCTGGCCGAACACGGCTACGTCGAGGGGAAGAACCTCATCCTCGAGCAGCGATTCGCGGATTGCCGATACGACCGGATGCCGGGGTTGGCCGCTGACCTCGTGCAGGTTCCGGTCAACGTCCTGTTCACCATGGGCACGAGGGCGGCGCGAATTGTCGCCGACACCGTGAAGACGACGCCGGTCGTCGTCTACTCCTGCGACCCGTTCGAGCACGTCACCCGCCTCGCTCGGCCAGGTGGAAATGTGACCGGTGTTTCATGCATGACCACGGAGCTCAGCCCGAAGCGTCTCGAGCTTCTCAAGGAGGCGGTTCCCAGGGCTTCGCGGGTGATGTTCCTGCATGACCCGGAAGCTGCTCCCAACGCGTTGAAGCTGACCCAGGAGGCCGCACCGCGTCTGGGAATCCGGATGCAGGTGGCCGAGGTGGGAGCCGCCGAAGAGCTGCTCCCGGAGCTCGCGATGATCGCGAAGGAGCGTCCCGACGCGTTGTTCGTGTATCCCGACGTCGTGCTCAGCTCTCATCCTCGGCCCGGGCAGCTCGCCGACTTCGCCATCAAGGCCCACTTGCCCACGATGCACGCGTTCCGTTTTTTCGTGGACGCGGGCGGTCTCATGTCCTACGGCGCGACCCAAGCCGAGATCTATACGATCGCGGCGGAGCAGACGGCAAAAATCCTGGATGGCGCACGGCCGGCTGACTTGCCGCTGCGACAGGCCACCCGGTTCGAGCTGGTGATCAACTTGAAGACCGCGAAGGCGCTCGGCCTCACCATCCCGCAGTCGCTGCTGCAGCGGGCGGATCAGGTGATCGAGTGACCTCGACTACCGGAAGGTGAGGGTATGGACATGGAGCTGCCAGGACAGGTCGCGATCGTCACCGGCGCCGGCCGTGGGATCGGCCGCGCGACCGCGCTCGAGCTGGCCCGGCTGGGGGCCGACGTCGTCGTCGCGGAGCTCGACAAGCCGGGGGCCGAGCGCACCGCCGCCGAGGTGACCGCGCTCGGGCGCCGCGCGCTCGCGGTGACGACCGACGTCACCCGGCGGGCCGACCTCACCGCCATGGTCGAGCGGACCCGCGGGGCCTTCGGGCGCCTCGACATCCTCGTGAACAATGCCGGGATCTACCGCGCCGCCTCGACGCTCGGGATCACGGAGGATCACTGGGACGCGGTGCTGACCATCAATGCGAAGGCGGTCTTCTTCGCCAGCCAGGCGGTGCTGCCGACCATGATCGCCCAGAAGCGCGGGGTGATCGTCAACCTGGCCTCGATGGCGGGCAAGATCGGCAGCGCCAACAACCTGCCCTACAACGCCAGCAAGGCGGCGGTCATCAGCATCACCAAGAGCCTCGCCCTGGCCCACGCCGCCGACGGCATCCGGGTGAACTGTGTCTGCCCGGGCTTCGTCGAGACCGACATGTGGACGAGCGTGTCCGCGGAGCTCGGCGCGCTGTCCGGCGTGGTGGCCGAGGAGTTCACCCGCCGGCGCCTGGCCACCGTGCCCCTGGGCCGGATGGAGCAACCGGAAGACGTGGCGAACGTGATCGGCTTCCTCGCCGGGAGCAAGGCCGGCTACATGACGGGCCAGGCCATCAGCGTCGACGGCGGCCTCGTCATGCACTAGCAGTCCCTACAGATGAACCAATCGTATCCAAGACACATAGATCTTGAATCCGTGCCTAATTTCAGAGACCTCGGCGGATACAGGACGCGGGACGGGCGCGCCGTGGCATGGAGGCGCCTCTTCAGGAGTGCGGAGCTGCATTCCATGAGCCGACCGGATATTGCCCGGCTCAAGGAGGACATCCGCCCCAGGGCGGTCATAGACCTCAGGACTCCGAGAGAACCGATCAAACAGCGGGAAATCAGCCTCCTCGGTGAAATGGGCGCGCGGTATCACAACGTACCCTTCAGACCCGAGTCGCTTGACCACGTGAGGCTAGAAACGGAGCTTTTCCGCGATGCGACCGATCTGGGAGAGCTTTATCTGTGCCGCATCCGCCAGCCGGAATTCGGCAAGAGGCTGGTGGACTCGCTGGAGCTGATTGCCGACCGGAACAATCACCCGCTGGTCTTCCATTGCAGCGTGGGCAAGGACAGGACCGGCGTGCTCGCGGCCATGCTCCTGGCGGCGGCGGGCGTCATGGACGAGGACATCATCCACGACTACACCCTTTCAGCCCCGTTCATCCCGGACATCCGGGATCGCTGGATGAACGACCCCGCCGCCCCGCCGGAGGTCAAGGAGCTGCCTGATTCCCACTGGGAAGCCTCGGCCGAATCCATGGCCCGTTTCCTTGCGCTGCTCCGCCGGGAATACGGCTCGGTCGCGGGCTATCTCGAGGCGCAAGGCGCAGACACTTCGCTGCCCCAGCGGCTGGAAGAGGCGTTGTTGGTCTAGACCACAGGCTGCCAGGCGTCTGCCGCTACGCCTTCGGACGCCCTCCTCGCCGGAGCTCCTCGGTGGCGCGGGCGTCGAGGGCGGGCGGATCGGCGGCGGTCAGCACGACGCCGTAGTCGCGGAGCGCGTCGGCCGCCGTGAAGTAGCCGCGCGCCACGTCGCGCGCGACCAGCGCGGGATCCCGCTGCCAGGGATCGCCATAGCCCCCGCCGCCCGGCGTGCCCACCGAGATGGCGTCGCCGGCCACCACCCGGATGTCCTCGTCCTTCGAGAGATGCGGCGAGACGTAGTCACCGCCCTGGCGGGTCACGACCACCCGATTGGGCGCGCCGTCGCGGCCCCCGAAGAGGCCGGGCGGCCCGAAGCGGCCGTGGTCCATGAGAAACGAGAGCAGCGCCTCGCCGCGGCGGATCCGGATCTTGTAGTCCACCCCGAAGCCGCCGCGCGTCTTCCCCGCCCCGCCCGAGCCTTCGCGCAAGGCGTACCGCTCGAACAGGATCGGGTAGTGCTGCTCGAGCACCTCGGTGGGCTGCGTCTTCGAGATGCCGATGGTCGAGCAGCCGTTGGTGAGCCCGTCGTCGTCGGCGCTGCCCCCGTAGCCGCCGCCGCTGAAGACGTACATGATGAAGTGCCGCTCCTTCAGAGGGTCGTAGCCACCCAGCGTGAGATTGCCGCTGGTGCCGGCGGGGGCGGCGAAGAGGTCGTCGGGGATGGCCTGGGCCAACGTGGTGAACACGGACTCCGCGATGCGCGAGCTCACCTCCGCGGCGCAGCCCGAGACCGGGCGCGGGTAGCGGGCGTAGAGGAAGGTCCCGTGCGGATCCGCGATGTGCAGGGGCTCGAAGCAGCCGGCGTTGATCGGCACGTCCGGGAAGACGTGCTTGACCGCCAGGTACACCGCGGCCTTGGTGGTGGCGATCACGCTGTTCAGCGGCCCGCGGCACGGCCCGCTCGACTCCGAGAAGTCGAAGTGGAGATCCGTCCCCTCTTTCCGCAGCCGCAGCCGGATGGCCAGCGGGTCGGGGTCCACGCCGTCCGAATCCACGAAGGCCTCGCCCGAGTAGGCGCCGTCCGGGATCTTGGCGATGTGCGCCCGCATCATCAGGTCCGAGCGCCGGCGCAGCTCGACGATGCACGCGGTCACCGTCGCCTCGCCGTAGCGGTCGAGCAGCGCGGTGAGGCGCTTCTCGCCCACCGTGAGCGCGGCCACCTGGGCCTTGATATCCCCGATGCGCTCCTCGGGCACCCGGATATTGGCGAGGATGATGCTGAGGATGTCGGGCTGCATCACCCCTTCGCGGAAGAGCTTCACCGGCGGCAGCCGTAGGCCCTCCTGCTGGACCTCGGTCGCCCGGGTGGAGAAGCCGCCGGGCACCGAGCCGCCGGTGTCGGGCCAGTGGCCGGTGTTCGACAGATAGGCCCAGAGCTCGCCGCGGTAGAAGTACGGCTTCACCATCTTCACGTCCATCAGATGAGTGCCGCCGCAGTAGGGATCGTTGACGATGAAGATGTCGCCGGGCCGGAGCGGCTCCGCCGACGCCTTGACGTGGTCGATCACCGCGCGCGTGGTGAACTGCATGACCCCCACGAAGATGGGCAGCCCCAGCTCGCCCTGGGCGATGACCTCCCCGTTGTGCCGGGAGTAGATGCCGTCGGAGCGGTCGAAGCCCTCGGAGATGACCGGCGAGAACGCGGCCCGCTCGAAGGTGAGGTCCATCTCGCTCGCCACCTGCTGCAGGCCGTTCTGCACGACGACGAGGGTGACCGGATCGATCGCGTCCATCGTATCCATCGCATTCATGGGGGGCTAGCGCGCGACGCCCAGCTCGGCGCGCAGGTCCGCCAGCACGCGGTCGCGGGTGCGGGTCTGCCAGCGCACCCGCTGGCCGATCGGGACGTTCTCGACCTCCGGCACCACCTTGAGCGCCACGAACACCGGGCCCGGCTTGGCCAGGATGGACGCGATGCTGCCTTCGAAGTCCTCGAGCTTGTCGAAGGCGAACGCACGCGGATAGCCGGCGCCGCGGGCGATCACGTCGTACGCCACGTTCTTCGCATTGGGCACCGGCTGCCCGCCGGTGGTGGCGTAGCACTCGTTGTCGAGCATGAAATGGTAGAAGTTGGCCGGCGCCAGCTCCGCGACGGTCGGCAGGATGCCGAGGCTCATCAGCAGGTCGCCCTCGGAATCGAAGAGCACCACGCGGTCCGCGGGACGCGCGAGGGCGAGGCCCAGCGCGAAGCCGGCGTGTCCTCCCATCGCGGGGTCGCCCACCGGCACGTCGCGGGTCGGCCGCGTGCTGATCTGCTGCCAGTGCCGGGCGCCACGTCCCGGCACCACGATGGCGTCGCCGCGGTGAGCGCTGAAGATCCGGAGCATGTCGGCGGTCTGGAACACGGCGCCCTCCTAGCGGTTGAACCCGTGGTACTCGTCGGCCATCAGCACCGCGCCCGGCCGCTGCGTGCGCCGCGCCTCCTCGAACGCGATGGAGATGCGCGGGGCGTCCGCCGAGGTCTCGACCAGGTAGTAGGTGATGCCGAAGGCGTTCAGGAAGCGCTCGGTGTAGGTGGCCGCGGTGTCCGTGTTGACTC
>DATFUK010000463.1:0-2875 GCA_035260865.1 Candidatus Methylomirabilota bacterium
TCCCGATGCTCAGGGCGGATGATCTCCTGGGGGTGATCGTCATCTACCGCCACGAGGTCCGCTCGTTCACCGACAGCCAGATCGCCCTCATGGAGACCTTCGCGGACCAGGCCGCCATCGCGATCGAGAACGCGCGGCTGCTCAGCGAGCTCCAGACCAAGAATGCCGATCTCACCGAGGCCTTGGAGCAGCAGACCGCGACCGCCGAGATCCTCCGCGTGATCAGCCGCTCGCCGACCGACGTCCAGCCGGTCTTCGACGCCATCGCCGAGAGCTCGGTGCGGTTGTGCAGCGCCGACTACGGCAGCGCCAATCGGCTCGAGGGGGAGATGATCCACCTCGTCTCACAGCACGGCCAGACCGCCGAGTGGCGTGAGACGGCGGCCCGGCTCTTCCCGCACCCGCTGACGAGGGATCTGATCGCTGGCGGGGCGATGCTGGACCGCGAGATCATCCACCTGGAGGACATGCAGAGCGACGCGCGATTCCCCGCGAGCCAGGCGCTGGCTCGGACCACGGGCTACCACACCGTGCTGGGCGTCCCGATGCTCCGGGACAACGGTCCGGTCGGCGCCATCGTGGTGTTTCGCCAGGCGATCCGGCCCTTCAGCGAGGCGGAGATCGGGTTGCTCCGCACGTTCGCCGACCAGGCGGTCATCGCGATCGAGAACGTACGGCTCTTCACCGAGCTGGAGGCGCGCAACGGGGAGCTGCGACTCGCCCTGGAGCAGCAGACGGCAACCAGCGAAGTGTTGAAGGTGATCAGTCGCTCGACGTTCGATCTGCAGCCGGTGCTCGAGACTCTGGTGGAAAACGCGGCCCGGCTGGCCGGCGCCGAGGGGGCACTCGTCGCGCGGTTCGACGGCGAGGTGTTCCGATTCCTTGCGGAGCATGGGGCTCCGCGCGCGTACAGTGAGTTCTGGCGGCGGAACGTGATCCGGCCCGGACGCGGCTCCGCGGTGGGTCGGGCCGCCCTCGAGCGCCGGACCGTCCACATCCTCGACGCACTGGCCGATCCCGAGTGGGGGCAGGTCGAGGCGCAGCGGCTCGGCGGGTACCGATCCGTGCTGGCCGTCCCCATGCTGAAGCAGGACGAGCTGGTCGGCGTGGTCTTCATGTGGCGGACGCGGGTTCGCGCGTTCACCGACAAGCAGATCGATCTGGTCGCCACCTTCGCCGACCAGGCCGCCATCGCCATCGAGAACTCGCGGTTGCTCAACGAGCTGCAGGCCAAGAACGCCACCCTCAGCGAGGCCCTGGAGCGGCAGACCGCCACGAGCGAGATCCTCCGCGTCATCAGCAGCTCGCCGACGGACGTCCAGCCCGTGTTCGCGACGATCGTTCGGAGCGCCGTGCAGCTTTCCGGCGCCCGCACCGGCGCCCTGTATCAGTTCGATGGGGCCCTTCTCCATCTGGTGGCGCATCACGACCAGCCCCCCGAGGCCCTCGCGGCGCTGCAGCGAGCGTACCCGATGCCGCCGACCCGTGCGCAGGTGTCCGGGCGGGCGGTCCTGGACCGAGCGGTTTCGGAGATCCCGGACCTGCTGGCCGACGCGGAGTATTCGCGGGACATGGCGGTCCAGACTCAATGGCGGAGTCTGCTCGGTGTCCCGATGATTCGAGCTGACGGCACGCCGATTGGAGTCATCGTCATTCAGCGGACCGAGCCGGGGGAATTCGCCGCCGGCCATGTCGAGCTCCTGAAGACCTTCGGCGACCAAGCCGTGATCGCCGTCCAGAACGTGCGCCTGTTCGAGGAGCTCGAGGCGCGGAACGGCGAGCTGCGGATGGCGCTCGAGCAGCAGACCGCGACCAGCGAGCTGTTCAAGGTGATCGGGCGTTCCACGTTCGACCTGCAGCCGGTCTTCGAGACGCTGGCCGAGAACGCGGTCCGGCTGTGCGAGGCCGAGCGGGCGCTGATCTTCCGCTTCGACGGGCATGCCCTGCGACCGGTTGCGGCCCGCAACGTGTCCTCCGAGCTCTCGGCGTTCATCGACCAGAATCCCATCACTCCCGGGAGACAGAGCGGGGCGGGGCGCGCCGCTCTCGAGCGGCGCACCATCCACATTCACGATGCCCTCGCCGACCCTGAGTACACCTACGGGAACGTCCGAGTGGACACCATCCGGACGGTGCTGGGGATCCCCATGCTGCGGACGGGCGAGCTGCTGGGGGTGATCCTGATCTACCGAGACCACGTCCGCCCGTTCACCGACAGCCAGGTCGTCCTCATGGAGACCTTCGCGGACCAGGCCGCGATCGCCATCGAGAACGCGCGGCTGCTCACCGAGCTCCAGGCGCGCACCGCTCAGCTCACCCGCTCGGTCGGGGAGCTGCAGGCGCTGGGTGAGGTGAGCCAGACCCTCAGCTCGACGCTCGATCTCGAGACGGTGCTCCGCACGATCGTGTCTCGCGCCAGCCAGCTTGCCGGCGCCGATGGCTGCTCCGTCTGGGAGTACGACGAGGGGACCGAGGAGTTCCACTTCCGGGCGACCGACAACCTCGACGAGGAGGTGGTCGAGGTGTCCCGGCGTACTCCGATCCGGCGGGGCGAAGGCAACATGGGGCGCATGGCCGTGACCCGTGAGCCGGTGCAGATGCCCGACATCGGCCAGGAGGGCGCGTACCGAGGTCCGCTCCGGGACGTCCTGCTGCGAACCGGGAACCGGGCGCTGCTCGCGGTTCCGCTCCAGCGCGAGGACCACCTCATCGGCGCGCTCACCGTCAACAAGAAGACCCCCGGAGAGTTTTCCCCGGAGGTCATCGACGTGCTCCGGACCTTCGCGGCCCAGTCGGCGCTGGCCATCCAGAACGCGCGCCTCTTCCGGGAGATCGGGGACAAAGGCCGCCAGCTCGAGGCGGCCGACCGCCACAA
>DATFUK010000464.1:0-15103 GCA_035260865.1 Candidatus Methylomirabilota bacterium
TGTATCCGCCTGCCAAGACGATCAACCTGGGCCTCGACCTCCAGGGCGGGATCCATCTCGTCCTCGGGGTGGACGTGGACAAGGCGCTGGAAGCCCAGGTCGAGCGGGCGGGGGATACCGCGAAGTCCGAGCTCGAGAAGCGCGGAGTCGGCGTGACGCGGGCGGAGCGGCGGGGCACCACCGAGCTCGTCCTCCAGCTCGGCTCCCCGCAGAGCTGGGACGCCGCGGGGAAGACGCTCGACGAGGTGCTGGGCACCTTCGACCGGAAGGAGGCCGATCAGGGCGCCGGCCGCCTGGTGCTGGCGCTCAAGCCGCGCGAGGCCGCGCACATCCGCGATCTCGCGGTGCGCCAGGGGCTCGAGACCATCCGCAACCGCATCGACCAGTTCGGCGTGTCCGAGCCGTCCATCCAGCAGCAGGGCGAGAACCGTATCCTCGTGCAGCTTCCCGGGGTGCAGGATCCCGCGCGAGCCAAGGCCCTGATCGGCAAGACCGCGCTGCTCGAGTTCAAGCTCGTGGACGAGCGCACCGACGCGGAGAGCGCGCTGCGGAGCGGCCCGCCTCCCGGCAGCGAGATCCTCTACCAGCGCCGGATCGACAAGCAGACGCGCGAGGAGCGGAAGGTGCCGTTCCTCGTCCAGAAGAAGGCGGCGATCACCGGACGGGACGTGGCCACCGCGCGGGTGTCCATCGACCAGAACACGAGCGAGCCCTACGTCTCGGTGGATTTCAACGCCTCGGGCGCCCGCGCCTTCTCCGAGCTCACCGACGCCAACGTGGGCAAGCGCCTCGCCATCGTGCTCGACGGCAATATCCACTCCGCCCCGCAGATCCGCGAGCGCATTCCCTCCGGGCGGGCCCAGATCACGGGCGGCTTCAGCACCGAGGAGGCCACCGACCTCGCCATCGTCCTGCGGGCGGGCGCGCTGCCCGCGCCGGTCCAGGTGCTCGAGGAGCGGACGGTCGGGCCCTCCCTGGGCGCCGACTCCATCCGGCAGGGCATGATCGCGATCTTCGCGTCGACCACCCTCGTGTTCCTCTTCATGCTCATCTACTACCGGCTGTCCGGGTTCATCGCGGACGTGGCGCTGGGTCTCAACCTGCTGCTGCTGATGGCCACGATGGCGGGCTTCCACGCCACCCTGACCTTGCCCGGCATCGCGGGAATCGCGCTCACCATCGGCATGGCGGTGGACACGAACATCCTCATCTTCGAGCGGATCCGGGAGGAGCTGCGCGCGGGCAAGACGGTGCGCGGGGCCATCGACGCGGGCTTCTCGCGCGCGTTCAAGACGGTCATCGACACCCACGTGACCGTCCTCGTCTCGGGCCTCATCCTCTTCCAGTTCGGGACCGGGCCGGTCAAGGGCTTCGCGGTGACCCTGATGATCGGTATCGCGGTGAGCCTGTTCACCGCGGTGTTCTTCACGCGGCTGCTGTTCGATCTGATCTACATGGGCCAGCGCAAGCGGGAGACGCTCTCGATATGATCGAGCTGTTCCGGGAGCCCAACTTCGACTTCATCGGCCGGCGGCGCTGGGCCTACATCATCACGATGCTCTTCATCCTGGCCGGAATCGGCTCCATGGTGGCCAAGGGCGGTCTGCGCTACGGGATCGACTTCTCGGGCGGCACCCTGATCCAGGTACGGTTCGACAAGGCGGTCTCGGTGGACCGGATCCGGCACGCGCTCGAGACCGTGCAGATGGGCGAGAGCGTCATCCAGGAGTTCGGAGACACCCGGGAGTACCTGCTCCGGCTGCCTCTGGCCGCGCTCTCCTCCGAGGAGGTGACGCGGCGCACCCAGGAGGCCCTCACCAAGGACCCCGAGCTCGGCAAGCACGAGGTCCGGCGGGTGGAGTTCGTGGGGCCCCAGGTCGGGAAGGACCTCCAGGTCCAGGCCATCTACGCGGTCCTCTGGAGCATCGCGGGTATCCTGGCCTACATCGCCTTCCGGTTCGATTGGATGGGCGGGCTGGCCTCCGTGGCCGCCATCGTCCACGACGTGCTGATCTGCCTGTCGGCCATGTCGCTCACCAACCGGGAGATGTCCCTCGCCATCCTGGCCGCTCTGCTCACCATCATCGGCTACTCGGTCAACGACACCATCGTGGCCTATGACCGGGTCCGGGAGAACCGGGCCAAGAAGCGCCGGGGCGAGACCTTCGCGACCCAGATCAACAACGCCATCAATCAGACCCTGTCCCGGACCGTCCTCACGGCCCTGACCGTGTTCTTCACCACCGCCGTCCTCTACGTCTTCGGGGGCAAGGTCCTCGAGGATATGGCCTTCGTCCTGACCATCGGGGTCGTCACGGGCACGTTCTCGACGATCTACATCGCCGGATCCCTCATCGTGGACTGGTCGAACTGGCGAGACCGGTGGGCCGCCAAGAAGAAGAAAGCCGTAGCAAAAGCCTGATTTTAGTGGCAGAATTAGTGGTCAACCTGGGGAGGTAACGGTTGACCCAACTGCAGACGCTCATCGAGGAGATCCCCAAGTACCAGCCTGCCGCCAACCTGGATCTCCTCGAGCGCGCCTACCGATTCTCCGAGCGGTCCCACCAGGGTCAGCAGCGGGCGTCCGGCGAGCCCTACCTCTCCCACCCCCTCGAGGTCGCCGGCCTCCTCGTCAACTTCAAGATGGACGTGACCACCGTCACGGCCGGCCTCCTCCACGACGTTCTCGAGGACACCAAAGCTACCAAGGGGGACCTCCAGCGCGAGTTCGGCACCGAGATCGCGGACCTGGTGGACGGGGTGACCAAGATCGGCAAGCTGGCCTTCTCCTCCCGGGAGGAGCGTCAGGCCGAGAACTTCCGCAAGATGCTGGTGGCCATGGCGCGGGACCTCCGGGTCCTGATGATCAAGCTGGCCGACCGGCTGCACAACATGCGGACGCTCCAGTACCTCCCTACCGATAAGGCCAGGAAGATCGCCCAGGAAACCCTCGACATCTACGCCCCCCTGGCGCACCGGCTCGGGATGGCCAAGGTCAAGGCGGAGCTCGAGGACCTGGCCCTCCGGGTCCTGCAGCCGGACGACTACCAGGAGTTGATGCGTCGCGTCGCCAAGCGGCGGCTCGAGCGCGAGGCGGAGATCAACCACCTGATCACGCTCCTCCACGCGAAGCTGGGCGAGGTGGGGATCGGGTCCAAGATCGCGGGCCGCCCGAAGCACTTCTACTCGATCTGGAAGAAGATGCACGAGGGCGGGCGCGAGTTCGACGAGATCTACGACCTCACCGCGGTCCGCGTGTTGACCAATACCGTCCGCGACTGCTACGGGGCCCTGGGGGTCGTGCACTCGCTGTGGAAGCCGGTGCCCGGCCGCTTCAAGGACTTCATCGCGATGCCCAAGGTCAACATGTACCAGTCGTTGCACACGACGGTCATCGGGCCCAAGGGCGACCCGGTCGAGATCCAGATCCGCACCGGCGAGATGCACCGGATCGCCGAGGAGGGCATCGCGGCCCACTGGCTCTACAAGGAGAAGCGAAGCGATCGCGACAAGTTCGACGACGCCTTCACCTGGCTCCGCCAGCTCCTGGAATCGCAGAACGAGACGAGCGATCCCAAGGAGTTCCTCGACAGCGTCCGGCTCGACCTGTTCCCGGACGAGGTGTACGTCTTCACGCCGCGCGGCGACGTCAAGGCGCTCCCGGACGGGGCGACGCCGGTGGACTTCGCCTACACCGTGCACACCGACGTCGGCCACCACTGCGTCGGCGCCAAGGTGAACGGAAAGCTGGTGCCGCTGCGCTACACGCTCCACCAGGGTGACATCGTCGAGATCGTCACCTCGCCCACCCAGCATCCGAGCCGCGACTGGCTCAAGATCGTCAAGTCGAACCGCGCCCGCGCCAAGATCAACCAGTGGCTGAAGATCGAGGAGCGAGCCCGCTCGCTGACCCTGGGCCGGGAGTTCTTCGACCGGGAGGCCCGGAAGTACCGGCTGGCGCCGACGACCCTGCTCGCCTCCGACGAGATGAAGAAACTCATCGCCGAGCTGGGCTTCCCGACGGTGGACGATCTGCTGGCCTCCATCGGCTACGGGAAGACCTCGATCCAGCAGGTCCTGGGGCGCGTGGCTCCGGCCCCGCCCGCCGACGGCGACGCGATCTCGGAAGCGAAGCCTGCCCGCCCCGCGCGAAAGACGGACGGCCCCGCGGTGCGGATCCGGGGCGTAGACGACCTGCTCGTTCGCTTCGGCAAGTGCTGCTCACCGGTGCCCGGCGACGGCATCGTGGGGTTCATCACCCGGGGGCGGGGCCTGACCGTGCACGCGCGCGACTGCCTCACGGTGGTCAAGAACGTGCTCGAGAAGGAGCGGCTGGTGGCGGTGGAGTGGGAGGCGGGCGAGCCGACCAAGCGGCCGGTGCGGATCGCGGTCTACATCGGGCGCGACCGCCCGGGCCTGCTGGCCGAGATCACGAGCGCCATCTCCTCTCGCCAGGGGAACATCATCAAGGCCGAGATCACCGTCACCGAGGACCGCAAGGGCCTCAACCACTTCGTGGTCGAAGTGGACGACCTGCGCCAGCTCCAGGACATCATGCAAGCCATCCGCGAGGTGAAGGACATCGCCAACGTCGAGCGCGTCCGAGGGGTCTAGTCCCGCCAGTCTGATGACCCGCCGGGAGTTCGAAGCGCTCGTCGATACCGCCCTCCGCAAGCTGCCCCGCGCCTTCCGCGACAAGCTGGCCAACATCGCCGTCGTGGTCGAGGACTGGGCCGACGCCGAGACCCTCGCCGAGATGGAGATCGAGCCGCCCGACACCCTCTACGGGCTGTACCGGGGCATCGACATCACCCGCCGGGACTCCTCCTACGGCAATGTCCTGCCCGACACCATCCACATCTACCAGGGCCCCATCGAAGAGGACTGCGCGAATCCTGAGGAAATGGCTGATCTCGTCCGTGACGTGGTGATCCACGAGATCGGCCATTACTTCGGCCTCGACGACGAGACCATGGATGGGATCGAGGGAGACCATGACCACTAACCCCCTGATGAATTTTGCTTGACAGGATTTTCATTTGTTCATATGGTTTCAGCATACGCTGAAAATGAAGGAACAAGTGAAAGTGGACGTGAAGGAATGGCGAAAGCAGACGATATCAAGACCCTGGCAGCGCAGCGGGTGCGCGAACTGATGTCAAAGGCCAGCGGGTGGGAGCAATCTGCCGACGTGAAGGTCGGCGGTCAAACTGCTGATCTATTGATGAAATTCAAAATGGGCGACAAGCCCCACACGCTGGCAATCGGCGTCACTTCCCTCGGCCAGCCGCGGCAGATCCGCGAGGCCGTGACCAGGCTTTTGGAGATCCGGAAGGAGTTGCCCGAAGCCTACCCGGTGGCGGTCTCCCCGTACATCAGCCCCCAGAGCGCCTCGCTCCTCAAGCGGAGCAACGTGGGCTACCTGGACTTGTCCGGCAACTGCTACCTGAGCTTCGAGAGCGTGCTGATCGAGAAGGAAGGGAAGCCCAATCTCCGGCCCTCCACCAGGCCGCTCAAGTCCTTGTTCGCTCCCCGGGCGACCAGAGTGGTGCGGGTCGTCCTGGTGGACCCCCAGCACGCCTGGCGGCTCGAAGAGCTGGCCAAGGCCGCCGACGTGAGCCTGGGCCATGCGCACAACGTGGTGAAGCGCCTGGAGGAGATGTCCTGGGTGGAGCGGAACGGCCAGCAGCGGATCCAGGTCACCCGACCGGGCGAGCTGATGGACGCCTGGGTGGAGGCCTACTCGTACCGACAGAGCGACGTCCAGGCCTATTTCTCCCCGGAGCGGATCACTCGCGGACTCGTGGCGGAGCTCGGCCGGGCGGCCCACGAAGCGCACCGACGGTACGCGTTCACGCTCCATTCGGGCGCCGCGCTGGTGGCCCCCAACGTTCGCTTCCCGGCCATCCACTGCTACCTCGAGGGGGATCCCGAGCCGGTGGCCCGCGCGCTGGGACTGCGGCCGGGCGAGGGGGAGGGGAACGTCTACCTGCTCTCCCCGTACGACCAGGGCGTCTTCTACGCCCCGCTGGCGAAGGGGGGGCTGCCGGTCGTGTGCCTGCCCCAGCTCTACGCGGACCTGTATCACTACGAGCGCCGGGGGCGGGATCAGGCCGCCCATCTGCGGCGCGAAGCGATGGGTTACTGAGTCTCCGACCGGAGGGAGGTGAGAGCCGATATGCCGAAGCGCAAGAAGGCGGTCAAGAAGGGTGGCAAGAAGAAGGCCACCAAGAAGGGTAAGAGGAAGTAGCGAAGCGTGACGTCATTTCTCCAACGAAAGGAGGTGACGACCCTCATGGCGAAGAAGAAGAAGGCAGCCAAGAAGAAGAAGAAGTAAGTGTGCGGTAGTCGTGCGGTGGGGGGTGGCGGCCTCCCACCGGGATTCAGTCTGCTTCAGAGTACGGCGGGGGGTGACGACACCCCCCGCCCTCTTTTTCTGCCGAGCTAGACGACCTTGACGACCTTGCCGGCTTTCAGGCAGCGCGTGCAGACGCGCATCCGCTGCGGCCGGCCCTTGACCATCGCGCGCAGCGATACGAGGTTCACGAGCCACCGCCGCTTGGTCACGTTGTGGGCGTGGCTGATCTTGTGGCCGACGGCCGGACCCTTCCCGCAGACATCACAGCTTCGAGCCATGCTGATCCCCTGCCGATCCTGGAGCTGAGTGGTTGGTTTGCTGGATGCGGCCTCTGTTTATAGCGTATCTCGGGGGTCAATGCAAGGAAGGCGTCGCGACGTAAGTCGCGCGAACACAGGGATCCTGGCTCTAGCTCATCATCGCCGCGCCCCCCCAGGTGCCGGTGGAAAAGCTCGCATGATATCGGGCGGTGAGCTGGCTGCGGCCCCTCAGGGCGAGCTTCTGGAAGATGTGGGTCAAGTGGGCCTTGACGGTCGCCTCGGTGATTCCGAGACGACTGCTGGTCTCGAGATTGCTCAGGCCACTCACGATCAGGCGCACGACCTGCCGTTCCCGCGCGCTCAGCCGATTCTGCACCGCCACTTCGATCCCGGGAGACATGACCGCCGATATGCTCAACTCCTCGACGGTCAGCGCGATCACCCGGTTGCTCGCCCACAGCTGCCCCTGGTGGACCATGTGCGCCGCCTTGAGCAGGGTTTCGACCGAGGCGGTCTTGGCGAGGATGCCCCGCGCCCCCGCCTTCAGGGCCTGGACCGCCCAGCGGTCGTCATGCGCATTGGCGCCGGCGAGGATCACCCACGGGCGCGTGCCGGGCTGCCGCAGTGTATAGCAGACCGCGAGCGCGTCCTCCATCTGCGCGTCGATCAAGAGAATGTGAGGTGGGCTCTTCCGTAACACGTCCCGCGCCGAAGGCCCCGCGATGTCCGCAACCACGACGAAGGCGCGATCGGTGGCGAGGATGCGCTTGAGTCCCGATCGAAACAGAGAGCTGTCGCTCATGAGCGCGATGCGGACGTCCGAAGCCGGCGACGCCGGCGTCGAGCTCGGTCGTCGGCGAGCGATCCGCGACACTTCCCGTGGAGCCACCTTCTGCGTAACCTCCCGGATGCCCTACAGCATCCAGAGTGCCACCATCAACCGAGCGCAACCCATTGATATGACGAGACGCGGGAAAAAATATACGGCAAGGATTTTCCCTCACTTGTCTAGCCGAGCGGCACTTGGATTCCTAACTGGGGTACATGATTGCACAGGGAACTCTTTACCTCGCATCGAGGACGACAGTGCTCCTTCAACGCAGCGGTTTCAAACGCAGATCGGCCGACCTCATCCCCTCGGCGGTTGCCGCCTGGTCGTACGACCTAAGTCGTACGTACTGGGGAGCCCGGTCGAAGGTCTCGTGACGTTCGTCTAATTGACCGGGATACGGCCCGGCGTGAGCATGCGATCACCAAATGAGGAGGCGCATGTGACGACGACTCGCACGGCCGTGAGCAGCGTCCGGTTCACCGTGGTCGCGGCCTTGGCCTTGACGTTGACCGCCTGCGGAACCGGCCGGTCGGCCGGGGCCCCCGATCAGATGCCGATCCTGCCCGAGACCCCGAAGGCCGGCCGCGCGGGTCTGTCCGCGCCGGTCGTCGGTACCCCGCCCGCCGGCCGGCCCGATGGCGCCCCCGGTGCCGTCGCCTCCCTGAACCGTCGGCTCGTCGGGCAGGGCGCCGCTCGTTCGGTCGGGGACACCGAGCTCCCGATCGGCCCGGGCGACCTGATCGAGCTCTCGGTCTTCGAGGTGGATGAGCTGTCCAAGCTCAGAGTGCGCGTGCCCATGAAGGGCACGGTCTCGCTGCCGCTGGTGGGTCAGGTACAGGCGACGGGTCGCACCGCCGCCGAGCTGGAGGACGAGATCCGCTCGCGGCTCCAAGAGAAGTTCATGCACGATCCGCAGGTCTCGGTCTTCATTCACGAGCACAACAGCCAGCGCGTGTCGGTCATCGGGGCGGTCCGCCGCGGCGGGGTGTTCCCGCTGAACCGGCAGCTCCGCGTCGCGGACGCCCTGGCCTTGGCCGAGGGACTGTCCGACGATGCCGACAGCTTCGTCTATGTGGTCCGTCGGGTGCCCGCGGGGACGGTCGCGAAGGCCGGCGGTGCCGAGGCGCAGGCGGGCGCGCCCGCGGCCCCGGACGCCACCGAGGAGATCATGACCCCGATCGACCTGGCCGCGATCGCCGACGGGCGCGAGGAGCTGAACGTCATCCTGCAGCCCGGCGACGTCGTGCACGTCCCGCGGGCCGGTTCCTTCTACGTGGGCGGCTCGGTCGAGCGCTCGGGCTCCTTCGTGTTGCGGGGCCGCACGACGCTCCACCAGGCGGTCCTGGCCGCGGGCGGGGTCAAGGACGTGGCCGACTGGTCGGACATCCGCCTGTACCGCCGCGACGCGTCCGGGAAGGTCTCGGTGTCGAACTACGATCTCGAGAAGTTCGAGGAGGGCCAGGCGGCCCCGGAGCTACAGCGCAACGACGTGGTCATCATCGGCAAGCACGCGGGGAAGGCCTTCTTCTACGGGTTCATCGATTTCTTCAAGGGCGCCCTCGGCGTCGCAAAGGGAATCTGATCATGCCTTCCGAGCTGCCGCCACCGCCGCTGCGCGCGTTTCAAGTACCGCCGACCGCCCTGCGCCCGCTCGATCCCTTCGCGGTCCACGTGCATGCGGGGCGGGGCGACGCGCACCTCTGGGACTACTGGCGGGTCCTCGTTCGTCATCGCGGAGCGGTGCTCCTCGTCTCCCTGGGTGTCCTTCTCACCGCGGCGGCCTGGACGTTCACCTCGCGACCGGTATTCTCGGCGAGCACGACCCTCCGCATCGATCGCGAGGCGCCGCGCGTCGTCAAGTTCGAGCAGGTCGTGCGGGAAGACCCCGAGGGGGACTCGGCCCAGATGCAGCTGCAGACCTACCTCAACCTCCTGCAGAGCCGCGCGCTCGCGGCCCGGGTCATCGACCGGCTCGGGCTGGCCGACCAGCCCGAGTTCCGGGGGCTCGATCCGCAGCGGGGCGAGCTGCTCGACGCGTTCGTCGATCGCCTGCAGGTCGCTCCGATCCGCAACTCACGGCTGGTCAAGGTGTCGTTCCAGAGCCGCAACCCCGATCTGTCGGCGCGCGTGGCCAACGGCGTCACCGATACGTTCATCGCGCAGCAGCTCGATCACCGGGTGGAGGCGACTCGCCACGCCTCGGACTTCCTCTCGACCCACGTGGAGGATGCGCGCCGAGCCCTCGAGGGGGCGGAAACCCAGTTGACCCGCTTTCTCGAGGCGAACGACATCCTGTTCGTCGCCAGCGACCGGGTCAACGAGCGCTCGGGCGAGCGCCAGTCGCTCGTCGGGCAGCAGCTCGTCACCCTGTCCGAGGCCCTCCTCAAGGCCCGGGCGGAGCGGATCGCCAAGCAGAGCCTGCTCGCCCAGGCGGGGCGGGCGGACGCGGACTCCCTGCCCGCGGTCCTGCAGAACCCGCTCATCACCCACCTCAAGCAGGAGGTGACCGCGCTCGAGGGCAAATACCGCGAGCTGAGCCAGACCTTCAAGCCGGAGTATCCGCGCCTGCAACGCCTCGGCGAGAACATCGCCCAGATCCGCCGACAGCTTCGCGAGGAGGTGCGGCGGGTGGTGGAAGCGATCCGCAGCGAGTACGGCAGCGCGCTGCAGAACGAGACCGAGCTGCGCAAGCTCATGGACGAGCAACAGGGGCGGGTCAAGACGGTGGATGCCCAGATGGCCCGCTACAACCTGCTGCGTCGCGAGGTGGACGCCAATCGCGAGCTCTACGCCACGCTCTCCACTCGGCTGAAGGAGACCCGCATCTCGGGGACCCTCCTCGCGTCGAACATCTCGGTCGTCGACCGCGCGGAGGTCCCGGTGACTCCCACGCGCCCCCGCACCGTCCTCAACCTCCTGCTGGGCGGCCTGATCGGAATCTTCGGGGGCGTCGTGGTCGCGTTCTTCTTCGAGTACCTGGACACGAGCATCCGGGACCCCCGCGAGGTGGAGGCGCTCCTGCGGCTGCCCACTCTGGGTCTGGTGCCCGCGCGGGCCGCCCTCTCCAGCCAGTCCCTCGAGCGCCGGGCCAACGGCCCCTTCGCCCTGGTCGCGCACGACTCGACGAGCTCGATGCTCGCGGAGGCGTTCCGCGGCCTCCGCACGAGCGTGGTCTACGCGACGCCGGAGCGGCCGCCGAAGACCCTGCTGGTGACGTCCCTCCAGCAGCAGGACGGGAAGACGTCGGTTTCGACGAACTGCGCGATCAGCCTGGCCCAGCTCGGAGGCGACGTGCTGCTGATCGACGCGGACTTGCGGCATCCCAACCTGCACGAGATTCTCGGGGTGACGCCGGTCCCCGGGCTCTCGGATCTCCTGGCCGGCGGCGTGGAGATGGACGAGGTGATCCGCCCGACCAAGATCCCGGGGCTGTACGTGATCCCGGCCGGCCCGGTGCCCGTCAATCCGACCGAGCTGCTCGCGTCCGGTCGGCTCACCGACGCGCTGGCCTCGCTGGAGAGCCGCTTCGCCCACATCGTGATCGATACTCCGCCGATGCTGGGGATCAGCGACACCCTGGTCCTCGCCCCGCGGGTGGAGGGGGTCATCCTCGTGCTCCGGCACGGGCGGGCCAACCGGAGCTCGGCGCAGCGCGCGGTCCAGATGCTGGGCGCGATCCGGGCGCGGATCCTCGGGGTCGTGCTGAACCACGTGGACGCGGGAAGCTTCCGCGGTGAAGGCTACGGATACTACTACCGCCACGACAGCGAGTCGGCGTCCGCCGGCCGGGCGGAGGGTGATCGCTCGGGCTCGGGCCGCGGGCATCGATGGGACCGGCCGTAGGCGGCGACCCTCGTGACGCAAGCCCTCTTCCGCCACCGGCGCGTCCTGGTGATCCTCGTCCACGCGGGGCTGATCATCCTCTCGAACTATCTGGCGTTCTGGCTCCGATTCGACGGGGCGATCCCGGACGCGTACTGGGCGGTCTGGCTCGAGACGGTGCCGTGGCTGGTGGCGATCCGGACCCTTCTCTTCGTCAGGGGTCACCTCCATGAGCGGATGTGGCAGTACGTGGGGTTGCCTGATCTCCGCGCGATCCTGACCGCGGTGGTGGCGAGCAGCGCAGTGTTCTTCGCGCTGGTCTACGGCGCCTTGGGGCGAAGCGCCTACCCCCGGGCAGTATTCGTGATGGACGCGGGGCTCCTCGTCCTGCTCATGGGCGCGGTGGGGCTGAGCGGACGGCTGTTTCGAACCTCTCGGCCCGCGGCCCGCATCCGGCGCGTGCTGATCTACGGAGCCGGTGACGCGGGCGAGATGATCGTCCGGGAGATCGGGAACGCGGGCGAGCACGGCTACCGGGCGGTCGGGTTCGTCGACGACGATCCGGCCAAGGTGGGTGGGCGGATCCACGGAGTGCCGGTCCTGGGCACGCGTCAGGACCTGGCCCGCGTCATCGGACAGACGAAGCCTGACGAGCTCCTGGTGGCGATTCCACGAGCCGTCCCCAGCACGCTCCGGGGGGTGGTCGAGGCCCTCGAGCCCTACAAGCTGCCGATCAAGGCGCTCCCGAACGTCCGGGACATCCTGGACGGCCGGGTCACCCTGAACGACGTGCGGGACCTGGCGGTGGCGGACCTGCTCGGCCGGGCTCCGGTCGGACTCGATGCGGAGCGGATCCGCGGTCTGATCGCGGGCAAGCGGGTGCTCATCACCGGGGCGGGCGGATCGATCGGCTCGGAGATGAGCCGGCAGGTCGCGCGGCTGGCCCCCAGCCGGGTGGTGCTCCTCGACCGATACGAGAACGCGCTGTGGGCGGTGGAGCGCTCGCTGGCCGGCCTCGCGACCGGGGTGCCGGTGTACCCGGTGATCGCGGACATCACGGACGAGGGCCGGGTGGACGAGGTGCTGCGCGAGCATCGGCCCGAGCTGATCATCCACGCGGCCGCCCACAAGCACGTGCCGCTCATGGAGCTCAATCCCTGCGAGGCGATCAAGAACAACGTCAGGGGCACCCGGATCGTCGGAGAGGCCGCGGTCCGGCACGGGGTGGAGCGGTTCGTCCTGATCTCGAGTGACAAGGCGGTCAACCCCTCGAGCGTCATGGGGGCCACCAAGCGGGTCGCGGAGCTGCTCGCGATGGCCCTGGCCGAGCAAGGCTCGACCGGGTTCGTGGTGGTGCGTTTCGGCAACGTGATGGGGAGCAACGGCAGTGTCATCCCGCTGTTCCTCGAGCAGATCAAGGGCGGGGGGCCGGTCACCATCACGCATCCGGAGATGCGGCGCTACTTCATGCTGATCCCGGAAGCGGTGCAGCTCGTGCTGCAGGCCGCCGCGCTCGGCGAGACCGGGGCGCTCTATGTCCTCGACATGGGAGACGAGATCCGGGTGGTCGACATGGCGCGGAATCTGATCCGCCTGTCCGGCTTCATCCCGGAGCGGGAGATTGCGATCGTCTACACCGGGATGCGGCCCGGCGAGAAGCTCTCGGAGGAGCTGGTGGCCTCGGACGAGACCATCGAGCCGTCGCGCCTGGAAGGCATCAGGCGGGTCCGCTCGGCCGGGGACCGGTCGGCCGCGAGCCTCGAGCTCAGCGTGGCGGATCTTGAGCGCTTCGCCGAGAAGGGCGCGGCCGGCGCCGTCATGCAGCAGCTCGGCGCAATGCTTCCGATGTTCCGCCCGGCCTTGGCGGAAGCCCCGGAGGTCGCGAACGGCGGACCCGTCCTTCCCCTGCACGTGGAGGCGCCCTCCGCGGTGATCGGCGAGGCGCGAGGCGCCGCGTGAGAGGCGGGGTGGAGACGTCCGCGCCACCGGCCGGATGGCCGGGCTGGCCCAAGCGCGCGTTCGACCTGGTGGCGGCGTCGGTCGGCCTCATCGTGCTCGCCCCGCTGCTGGGGTTGACCGCGCTGGCGATCCGGCTGAGCCTCGGCCGGCCGGTGATCTTCGCGCAGCGGCGGCCCGGCCGGCACGCGCGGCCGTTCACCCTGTACAAGTTCCGCACCATGAGCGGCGCGCGCGCGGCCGACGGCCGGCCCCTGCCGGACCGCGAGCGGCTGACCCGTCTGGGGCGGCTGCTCCGCCGCACGAGCGTCGACGAGCTGCCGGAGCTCATCAACGTGATCAGGGGTGAGATGAGCCTGGTGGGGCCGCGGCCGCTCCTGATGGAGTACCTGCCGCGCTACACGAGGGAGCAGGCCCGCCGGCACGAGGTGCGGCCCGGGATCACCGGGTGGGCTCAGCTCAACGGCCGTAACACCCTGCCGTGGGAGCATCGGTTCGCGCTCGACGTCTGGTACGTGGACCACCCGTCGTTCCGGCTCGACGCCCGGATCCTTCTGCTGACGGTCTGGAGGGCACTCGTGCAGGCCGGCGTCAGTCAGCCCGGGGAAGGGACCGAGGAGCATTTCTGGGGGAGCGAGACGCCGGCGCCGGCCGCCCCCTCGCCGGACGTCGAGGTGGCCCGGTGAGCCGGGTCGCGCTCGTGAAGATCCGGAGCGCCGGGATGTCCGTGAACCCGCACGTGCGGCGGCGTCTGGCCGCCGCGGAGGCCCATTGATGGAGATGATGCCGATCATTCGCCCGACCCTACCGGACTTCCGCGAGTTCGAGGAGCTCGTGCGCCCGAGCTGGGACGAGGGTCAGGTCACCACCGGGCGGATCGTGCGCGCCTTCGAGGAGGAGATCCGCCGGCAGACCGGCGCGAGCGAAGCGGTCGCGATGTCGTCGTGCACCGCGGGGCTGATGCTGGCCGCGAAGGCGATGGACCTGCCGGCGGGCGCCGAGGTCATCGTGCCGTCCTTCACCTTCGCGGCCACCGCGCAGGCCCTGCTGTGGAACGGCCTGGTACCGGTCTTCTGCGACTGCCGGCCGGAATCCCTGACGCTCGATCCGGCCGACGTCGAGCGGAACCTGACGTCGAAGACCGCCGCGATCTGCGCGGCGTATGTCTACGGCGTGCCCCCGGATATCGAGGAGCTCACCGAGCTCGGCGAGCGCCGCGGTCTGCCCGTGTATTTCGACAGCGCCCAGGGACTGGGCGCCGAGTACCGGGGCCGGAAGGCGGGCGGCTTCGGGGCCTGCGAGATCTTCTCCCTGAGCCCGACCAAGGTGGTCACCGCGATCGAGGGCGGCGTGATCTGCACCAGCGACCCCCGGCTGTCTGCGCGCCTGCGCTCGATGCGTGACTACGGCAAGGACGCGCAGAAGGGGGAGGACATGGTCTACTTGGGTCTCTCCGCCCGGATGAGCGAGCTCCACGCCGCGGTGGGCTTACTCTCGCTGCGGCGCATCGACGAGCTGGTGAAGGCGCGGCGCCAGCTCATCGAGATGTACCAGGCGCGGCTCGGCGCGCTTCCCGGATGCCGCGTGCAGGAGCTCCCCCCGGACCGGACGACCAGTGGAAACTACTTCGTGCTGTTCATGACCGCGCGGGCGCGCGCGAGCCGGGACGACGTGTACGCGGGTCTCGCCGCGCGCGGGATCCAGACCAAGCGGTACTTCTATCCGCCGGTCCACGAGCAGACCCTGCTCCGAGGCGTGGCGCATCGGGTGAGCGACCGGATGGAGCGGACCGTCACCGCGAGCCGGGAAGCCCTGGCCCTGCCGCTGTATTCGCACATGACGCCGGAGCAGATCGACCGGGTGTGCCAGGAGGTC
>DATFUK010000465.1:0-2424 GCA_035260865.1 Candidatus Methylomirabilota bacterium
CCGAATAGCTGACGTGCTTGGTGGAGACGTCGGAGGTCCCGAGGAACGCGGGATGCTGGCTCATGTCCTTGAGCGCCGCGACATACTGCTGCTTCTGGTGCGCGATGACCTTGCCCGTGCTGTCGAGGAGAAAGGCGTACCCCGTCTTGCCCACCCGAACCGTCGTGACGCCGCTGGAGACGTCGGTGATGGTCATGCCCATGGCCAGGACGCCGCCCAGCCGTTGCTCGGCCATGATGGGCACGGACAGGATGAGGGCCGGCTGTCCATTGGTTCGGCTGACGACGACCTGTTGGCCCAGCGGCGCGCCGCCGAGCACCTGCTGGACGTAGATCCGGTCGCGGTAGTCCTTCGGAGACTCTTGATCGCTACGTCCGATATTGGTGCCGTCGGGCGCGATCGTGAATGCGAGGTACGCCGCCTTGTACTCGTTGGCGATGGAGAGGAGGATCCGCCGCTGGCGCTTGGCGTCCATCGAAACGATGTCGTCCAGGGCCGCGTTCTGCCGGAGCATCTTGACGTTCATCTCCACCCACGCGTCCACGTAGGTCAGGACTGCCTCGGCGCGGTCGGCCAGTTGCTGGTCTATCTGGCTCGAGAGGCGCTCCACCGATGAGCGGTAGTCGAGGTACCAGATGGCGCCGAGCGGAATCACCGCGACGACGATCATGGTCACGAGCACCTTGGGGAAAATACCGAATCGCTGTCCCTGGGCCATCGCTCACTCCTCGCCGGCAAGTCACATGAGACTCGCCCACCCCCGTCTGAGCAATCGCCGTGCCAGACAGATAGAGTGACTTCGATGCCCCGAAAGGCCGGGAAGGAGGCCTGCCGGCGAAGCGGGGTTTGATCCTGGTGACCCGCAGTGTCAGGTGACGTGCCCCTCCTTCGAGAACGGACCTGGCAATCGTTGCGCGGTACGGACGGCGGTGCCGCCCTGCTACCGCCCCATTACCTCGCAGAGAGAGCGCGGGAGGCAGGTGGGACCTCGCTCCGCCTGTTCACCACGATCGAGACGCAGTGATCAAGCCACCCGCTGGCGCTCGTACCAGCTCGACATCAGCTCCATCGCGAGCCATGCGGCGGAACAGCTCACCAGCAGGACGACGCGCGCCGTCCCCCAGCCCCAGCGGTCCACGATCCACGCGAAGACCGTGGGGGAGGCGGCGCTGATGACGAGCACCGGCGTGGCGATGGCGCCGAGCACCGCGCCATATCCCTTCGCGCCGAACAGCGCCAGCGGCACCGCGCCGCGGACGATGGTGATCACGCCCTGGGACGCGCCCATGACCAGCGTGAACGCGAGGACCATCGGCAGGCTCCCGGTGCCGAACAGGAGCAGGAGCAGCGACGGGGGCAGGACGCCGATCGCGATGCGGCCCACCGTGATCGCCCGCAGGCTGCGGGCGAAGAGGATCTCGACCACGCGCCCACCGAACTGGGCGACGCCCTTCATCGAGGCGATCCAGACCGCGGTCGCCGTGACCAGGCCCGCGGCCTCGAGCATCGGGACGAGCTGCACCGAGATGACGCCGAACACGAACCCGTTGAGCGACATGATGAGGGCGAAGAGCCCGATGGCGACCGAGCGCGCGCGCCCTTCGAGCGGGGGACCGTCCGGGGACGCCGGGGCCACGCGCGCCGGGGCGGCCGCGTCCTCGACGCCCTCGCGCCGGGCGAGGCCGAACCAGTGCAGGGGCAGGCACACCACCAGGTTGATGAGGGCGAACAGGACGAGGGTCTGCCGCCACCCGACCTGCTCGTTCAGGGCGTGGCCGACCACCCAGAAGACCGACGAGGCGAACGCGCCGAAGAGGGTGAGGTAGGAGATCGCCTTCCGTCCCCGCGAGGGGGCGACCTGCACCAGCGCCGCGAACGCGGCGTCGTACAGGCAGAGCCGCATGCCGAGGCCGAGGAAGACCCAGACCGCCAGGTATGCTGCCTCGCGGTGGACGTGGGCGAGGGCGAACAGGCCGGCGGACACGACGACGGTGCCGAGCGTCATGACCGCGCGCCCGCCGTGCCGGTCGATGGCGCGGCCCACCACGCTCGAGATGATCCCCATCGCGAGCAGGGCCACCGTGAAGCCGAGGAAGACGAACCCCCGGCTCCAGCCGGTGTCCTGGCTGATCGGTCCCGCCAGCACGCCGAGACAGTAGTAGCTCGTGCCCCAGGCGGTGATCTGGGTGACGCCGAGCGCGAGCACCGCGCCCGTCATCGGGTCGGCGAGTCGCGCCCGCCAGCTGGCGCGCGTGGTCGGGCCGGCGGGCGCGGGTGACATGGCGCGAGACTATCATGCGAAGTGAATCAGTGACCGGGACGCGCCCTTTCGCGTAGGCTACCGCCATGCCTCGCGATGGGGCCGGAGGAGCTTGATCACGTTGCCACGCGAGGGAGGAGGCCACCGTGGAAGACCATGACATC
>DATFUK010000466.1:0-3961 GCA_035260865.1 Candidatus Methylomirabilota bacterium
ATGAGCGTGGACGTGGCCCAGGAGGTGCTGTCCGATCTCTGGGGCGCGGACGAGAAGGTGATCACGATCGAGCACATCCAGCGCACGGTCTCCGGATTCTTCGGGCTCAAGCTGGCCGATATGCGCACGCGCACCCGGACGAAGGCGGTGGCCTTTCCCCGGCAGGTCGCGATGTACTTCGCCCGGCAGCTCACCCACGCCTCGCTCACCGAGGTCGGGCGCGCCTTCGACAAGGACCACACCACCGTGCTCCACGCGGTCACCAAGATCGAGGCGATGATCCGGGAGGACGCGAAGTTCAAGAAGACGATCGACACGCTCTCCGAGAGCGTGTCGAGGTGACGGGCCGCGCCCGGGCCACCCGCTCCGCGTTATTGCTTGACAGGCGGGAGAACGGCCTGTATTGTGGGCCCCGGTGCTGATTCACCCGGCTTTCGGTCACAGCAAGCTGACGAAGACGATTCGCGACTAACGCCGCGCGGGTATCAAGCCGCTCGGCGTTTTTGTTTGCCCTCCACTCCTGGAGGGCACCCCTGCCATGGTGGCGGGGTTTCACCGAGGCGCAAGCCTCAGAATAAGAGGTAGGTTCAATGGCACAGGGCACGGTCAAGTGGTTCAACGATGCGAAGGGTTACGGCTTCATCACCCAGGAGGGTGGCGAGGACGTCTTCGTGCATTTCAACGCCATTCAGGCCCAGGGCTTCAAGAGCCTGGCCGAGGGCGACAAGGTCGAGTTCGAAGTGACCAAGGGCCCGAAGGGGCTCCAGGCCGCGAACGTTCGGAAGGCCTGACGAGAACCCCGCGTCAAACAGAAGGCCGGGCTCCCTTCGGGGGGCCCGGCCTTTCTCGCGTCCGGGCGGCCCTGGATCTCGCGGTCGTTGGAGAGGCGGCCCCACTTCTTCTTCGCGAAGTTGAAGAGCCACACGCTGCCCGCGGCGTCGAGGGGGTAGAGCAGGGTGGGCGACATCGGGGCCACCGTGGTCGCGATCTGCGCGAACTTGGGTGTCCCCGTGGGTCCAGCGGGCTCTCTCCTCGCTCGGAGACCGCCACCGGATTGCCGAGCACCATGCATGTATGATATAAGTTAAATAACAACAACAACGTATATTCCTGCGGGCTTGTCGCGTGAATGCGGGCCTGAGTTCCGGGAGGAGGCGGCGATGTTCGAGGACAGAGCCAAGGTCCTGCTCATTCTCCCCCAAGCCGTCCTCGACCGGGCGCGCGTGTTCGCCGGCGAGGCGATGACCAAGCTGAAGGGCCCGGTGAGCCTGCAGATGGTGCTGCGCGCGCTCATCGACGAGGGGCTGCGGCGAGAGCGCGACCGGCCCCTCTTGACCAACATCGAGGTCCAGATGCGGGCGGTGCGGGAGGTCCGGAGCCGGGGCCGCCGGCCCGCCGCGCTGGCCCGGGGCGCCCGGACCGGGGCGCGGGCGAACGGGCGAAGGAGCTGAATGACCGCGACGATCTTCACGGGGGGAGACTTCATCCGGCGGGTCGTCGACAGCCTCCTCCGGGGCGATTGCCGGGGGAAGTTCCTGTGCTCGCGGTGCCTGGTCAAGATGGCCAAGGATCACCTGGACCGGAGCTACACGACGCGGGAGGTCGTGGAGGTGATGGACGAGATCTTCAAGGCGCCCGACCCGCTGACCCACGCACCCGCCAGCGTCTGCGGCGCGTGCGCGCGCAAGAAGGTGGCGTGCCTCGGGGCGGGAACGTGACGGTCGGCGGCCGATCACCGATGCGGGAAGCCGAGGCGGGTGAGCGAGGAGAACGAGCATGGGGGGCAGGAATCGAGTGATGGCGCGACGCCACTTCATGGGGAACCGGATCTACAAGGGCCTGACCTATACCCTGGAGCTGGAAGCGATCGAGGAGAACGTGTTCAAGGCGCACGCGAGGCTCTCGCCCTCCGGCCCGGAGGTCTCCATCGTGGACGAGACCTCGGACGCCGCGCTCAAGCAGGCCGAGGCCGGGATCCGGCAGGTGATCGAGCAGCGGGAGGCGGGCACCGTCGTGCGCGAACGCCTGCCCGAGCGGACCTACGGGGACGTGAAGTACACGATCATCGTGCGGACCGAGGCCACCCGAGTGGTGGCCGAGCTCTACTTCATCCGCGCCAACGCGCAGCCGCGCCGTCCCGGCCCCGGCACGTTCTTCGCCCTCTTCGAGGGCAAGACCAAGCAGGGCGCCATCGGCCAGGCGGAGCGGGGACTCAAGGCCAAGCTCGACAAAGAGCGTACGGGCACGACGGCGGGGCGTTCTAGCCGGTAGCAATGCCTGCGCGGGGGCTCGGCTTGAGTGCCTTGTGGGACGAGCGCGACTACAAGGCGTGCGGAGTCTCGATCGAATGCCGGGGACGCTTCATCCTCGGCAAGCTGTTCGACCGCGACACCCCGCTCCTCAAGACCGCCTGGCTCGCCGCGTTCGGTACCCGCGTGCTGGGTCCGCCCGAGATCCGGACCGACGAGATCACCAAGACGCAGTGGCAGGTGATCCTCTCCCACATGGGCGCCAGCGCCGACGAGATCACCGACGTCCAGGCCCGGATGGGCCGGGCGTGATGCGCGGGGGACGCCCGGCGACCGGTCCGCGGTAGCGGCAAGCGCCGGTTGACCGCGGCGCCCGACGGCGGCATCATCCGCAGCGGCATGACGACCCCGTCACCGGCCCGCTCCGGCATGCCCGTCCGGCTGGGCGCGGGCGCGGTGATCGCCACCGGCCTGCTGCTCGTGCTGGCCGCGACCGTGGGGCCCTTGCCCGCCCCCGCGGGCGTCCCCGGCGCGAAGTTGGTGATCCGGCTGCCGGACGTGGTGCGGGTGCTGGTGCTCGGCCTGCTCGCCCTGTCCGCGGTCATCCTGCTGGCGCTGCAGCGCCGGCGCCCGACCGACGAGACGGCGGGCCCCGCGCGGGCGTCGCGGCCGCTCGCGCCGTGGGCGGCCACGGTTGTCGCCCTGCTCCCGCTCCTGCTGGTGGTGGTGGGCTGGTATCTCGTCCAGCGCTGGGCCGGGCCCGACGGTCAGCCGATCGAGAAGGCCTTCGCGGCGATCGCGGGACTCCTCGATCTCTTCACCCTGGCCGACAAGCCGCCCACCTCGATCCCCTCGCTCGACCTGGCGATCGCGGCGGTGCTCGTCCTGGTCACGCTCGGGATCTTCGCGCTCATGGTCCTGGTCGCGCTGGCCGACCGGATCGAGGCGTGGTGGGCGGAGCGGGGGGGCCCGGGCCGCGCGCCCGCGGGGTCCGAGACCCTCGCGCGCATCCAGGCCGATCTGCGGAGCGAGCCCGACGCGCGGGTCGCGATCATCCGCGCGTACGGCCGCTTCGAGCGCGCGCTCGCGGGGGCCCGGGCCCCGCGCGCGGTGTGGCAGACGCCGGCCGAGTTCATGCGGACCACGCTCGCGCGGCTCCCGGTGGCGGCGGCGCCGGTGGGGCGCCTCACCGCGCTCTTCGAGATCGCGCGATTCAGCGCCCACCCGGTCGGGCCGGAGGCGCGGGACGCGGCCTGCGATTGCCTGGACGAGATCGGCACCGCGCTCGAGGAGGACGCGGCCCGTGCGCGGTGACCGGCTCCTCGCCCCCGTCGCCATTCGCGGCGCCGCGCTGGGTGGGGTCGTGCTGCTCGCGGCGGTGCCGGTGTACGTCTTCGTCGAGGCCCCGTGGCGAACCCTCGTGGCGCGCCTGGCGGTGGCCTTGGTGCTCGGGGTCGCACTGCTGCAGCTCCGGAGCGCGGTGGCGGCGCGGCTCGCGCGCGCGGAGGGCTCGCGGCTCGAGCGGGAGCTCGCGCGCCCCGGGCACCCGCCCGCGGTCCCGCTGCGGCTCGAGGAGCTGATGGACGACGTGCGGGCCGCGCGGCGGAGCCGGGGCCACTTCGAGCGGATCATGTGGCCGCGGCTGACCGCGCTCGCGTCGCGCCCCCTCGTCGGCCCGCCCGCCCGGCTCGGCCGCGGACCCACCCTGGGTG
>DATFUK010000467.1:0-2089 GCA_035260865.1 Candidatus Methylomirabilota bacterium
AACACGCACCTGCCGATGGAGCAGCACTCCGCGCTGGCCCAGTGGGGGGCCGACGGCAAGCTCACCCTCTGGTCCTCCACCCAGACCCCGCACTACGTGCACCGGCTGCTCTCCAAGATCCTCGACGTGCCCCAGGCTCACATCCGCGTGGTGGCGGCCCCGGTGGGCGGCGGGTTCGGCGGCAAGCTCGATCCGTTTGCCCACGAGATCGCGGCGTGCAAGCTCTCTCAGCTCACCGGGCGGCCGGTCAAGTTCACCCTGACGCGGGAAGAGGTCTTCTACGTCCACCGCGGCCGTCATCCGGTGCTGATGTGGGTCAAGACCGGGTTCAAGCGGGACGGCGCGATCACCGGCATGCACTTCCGCTCCTGGCTCGACGGCGGCGCCTACGGATCCTACGGGGTGGCCTCCACCTTCTATACCGGGGCGCTCCAGACCGTCACCTACAAGATCCCGGTGTACAAGTTCGAGGGCGCGCGCGTGTTCACCAACAAGCCGCCGTGCGGCCCGAAGCGCGGGCACGGGACGCCCCAGCCCCGATTCGCGATGGAGTGCCAGATCGACAAGGCGGCCGAGCAGCTCGGGCTCGATCCGGCGGACATGCGCCGGCGCAACCTGGCCGAGCCGTTCGTGAAGACCGCGAACCACCTGACCGTGACCACGATCGGCCTCGGCGAATGCATCGACCGCGTGGTCGAGGCCTCCGGCTGGCGGGAGAAGCGCGCGAGCCTGCCGCCCGGGAAGGGGATCGGCATCGCGTGCTCGTCCTATCTCACCGGCGCGGGCACCGCGATCTACTGGAACGACATGCCCCACTCCGGTGTGGTCGTCCGCGCGGATCGCAGCGGGCTGGTGGCGGTGCTCTGCGGCGCCACCGACATCGGCCAGGGCTCGGACTCGATCCTGGCCTACCTGGTGGCCGAGGTGCTGGGCATCGAGCCGAAGGACATTCGCGTGCATCCGGCGGACACCGACCTCACGCCGGTGGATCTGGGCTCCTATTCCTCGCGCGTGACGCTGATGGCCGGCAACGCGGCGATCCAGGCCGCCGAGCGGCTGCGCGAGAAGATCTTCGCGGCGGTCGCGCGCAAGCTGGAGGTCCCGGCCGAGCAGCTCGCGGTCGGGGAGCGCCGCGTGTTCGTGCAGGACGATCCGGAGTGTGGCGTCTCGTTCCCGGAGGCGGTGGTGCTGGCCGAGAGCATGTGGGGCGTGCTGGCTTTCCCTGGCTCCTACGCGCCGCCCAAGCGGGCGGGCAAGTACAAGGGCGGCGGCGTGGGGCCCTCGCCCTGCTACTCCTACTCGGCCTGCGTGGTCGAGGTGGACGTGGATCGCCAGACCGGAATGGTCACGCCCACCGAGGTGTGGATCGCCCACGACGTGGGCCGGGCGCTGAACCCCCTGCTCGTGGAGGGGCAGGTCGAGGGCTCGATCTACATGGGGCTGGGCGAGGTCCTGATGGAGGAGCAGGTCTTCCGCAAGGGCGTGCACAAGATCCCCTCGCTGCTCGAGTACAAGAGCCCGACCACGCTCGAGACGCCCGAGATCCACACCATCCTCGTGGAGAGCGACGATCCGGAAGGCCCGTTCGGGGCCAAGGAGGCCGGGCAGGGGCCGCTCCTGCCGGTGATCCCGGCGGTGGCCAACGCGGTCTACGACGCGGTCGGCGTGCGGATCGACGAGACGCCGATCACGCCCGAGAAGGTGACGAAGGCGATGGACGGCAAGCGCCAGGGGAAGTCGGCGCGGCTGGGGCCCGAGCGGTTGCCGGTCTTCACGTTCCCGGCGCCCAAGATCGTCGAGTCGGCGTTCGGGCAGCCGGCGGAGGCGGTCGCGGTGAGGCCGTTCGCCTCATGATGCGCCTGCCGCCGTTCACGTACCTCGCGCCGGTGTCGGTGGCCGACGCGGTGAAGCTCATGGCCGATCACGGACCGGAGGCCATGCTGGTGGCCGGGGGCACCGATCTCTACCCGAACATGAAGCGGCGCCAGTTCGAGCCCGCGGTCCTGGTGGGGCTGCGCGGGGTCCGGGATCTGGCCGGCGTGCGGCAGCCGGGCGCGGGCGGGCTCGCCATCGGGGCGGGGACCACGCT
>DATFUK010000468.1:0-2132 GCA_035260865.1 Candidatus Methylomirabilota bacterium
ATCCCACCACGTACCGGCGCTCCACGGTGCCCTATCACGCGGTGTCCATCGCGAACGGCGCCGTGCTCTACCGCGGGCACTGCGCGACCTGCCACGGCCCGGCCGGCCGCGGCGACGGGCCGGGCGGGGCGGGCCTGCCGAAGCCGCCCGCCGACCTGACCGCGGCGCATGCCGCCGATCACACCGCGGGAGACATGTTCTGGTGGCTCACCCACGGCATTCCCGCGGGCGGGATGCCGCCGTTCGCCGCCGCGCTCGGCGAGGAGGAGCGCTGGGACCTGATCAACTTCATCCGCGCGCTGGCCTCGGGTGAGCGCGCGCGCCAGATGACGCCGGTCGTGCAGCCCGGTCGCCCGTGGCTCGTCGCGCCCGACTTCACGATCGCGGTGGGGCCGGCCCCGCCGCGCGGCCTGAAGGAGCTGCGCGATCGGTGGATGGTGCACCTCGTGTTCTTCACCCTGCCGGAGTCGCGGCCGCGGCTCATCCAGCTCGCGGAGGCCTACAACACGCTGCAGGCCACCGGCACCGAGGTGATCGCGGTGCCCATGGACGACGGGGCGCACATCATCCGCCGGCTCGGAGGCCGGCCGCCCCTGCTCTTCCCGGTCATCACCGACGGCGCGGCCGAGATCGCGGCGAGCTACGCGCTGCTCGGTCGGGGCCTGGGCCCGCGGGAGACGTCTCCCCGCGCGGCGCCGCCGGTCCACGTGGAGTTCCTGCTCGACCGCCAGGGCTACGTGCGCGCGCGCTGGCTGCCCGGCGCGCCGGGCCGCGGCTGGGACAGCCTCCAGGCCCTCGTGGATCAGATCCTCGTGCTCGACAAGGAAACGCCCGCCGGTCCTCCTCCCGACGAGCACGTACACTAGGGCGCCATGCGACTCTGGCGGGTCATCCTGCTGGTCAATCTCGCGCTCGGCGTCGGCCTGCTCTGCGGGTATCTCGGCTGGGGCCGCGAGGCGGCCCGCCTCGGCCAGGAGCTCGAGCGGACGCGACAGCAGCAGGCCACCGCGGGCACGCGGCGCTCCTGGCAGGCCCGGGGCGTCGTGCGCGCGGTGCTGCCCGAGCTCAACGTGGTGGTGCTCACGCACGAGGACCTCGCCGGCTACATGGGCTCGATGACCATGGGCTTCCGCGTGCACGATCCCAAGCTCTACGAGGGGCTCGACATCGGCGACGCGGTGGTCTTCACGCTCACCGGGATCCCGCCCAGCGTGGAGATCACCGCGATCGCGAAGCAGGGCCCGTGAAGCGGGGCGCGGCGCTGGCCCTCGCCGCCGCGCTCGCGCTGGCGCGGGTCGCCCACGCCGCGCACGGCGGCGTGCCGACGGTGGCCTTCACCGAGCCCGACTACCTCAAGTGGCTGCTCGACTCCCGGCAGCCGGTGGTCGTGGTGGACCTGCGCGGTCCGGCCGACTTCCGCCGCGGCCACCTGCCGGGCGCGGTCTCGATCCCGCTCGCCGAGCTCGATCGGCGGTTCGCCGAGATCCCGACCCAGCCCATGGTGGTGCTCTACTGCCGCTGCCCGATCGAGGAGGCGGCCACCGCCTACAGCTTCCTCGAGACCCGGGGCTACACGAACCACGTGGTCCTCCAGGAGGGCTACGACGGCTGGATCCGGCGGCGCTATCCCCTCGAGTCAAAGTCCGATTAGGGCGACGTCGCCCTTCTGCTATGCTCCATGTCGGACACGGAGGGACGGACATGCGGCAGATCATCGCAGTTCTCGTGTTCGCCGCGCTTGCAGGATGCGCCCCGGTTCCCGGCCCGACCCCGGTTTCCGTCGAGGACGTCAAGGCCTTGACGGGGACGTGGCAAGGATGGCTGGTGACCGAGCGAGGCTTCAACCTGATCAACCTTGAGATCCGGGCGGACGGAAGCTTCGAGGTGAGCGGACCCTGGGTGCGCGCCAGCGGCATCCTCGCGGTCTCGGACGGCCGGCTGCGATTCGACGGAACCGGACTCTGGCGAGGGACCCTCGTGCCCGAGGGAACCGGTGAGCGTCGAGCGCTACGGCTCGAGCGGGACGACCGTCTGTATCGCGGCACGCTGCATCCGTTCTCGCACGCCGGCTAGAGTCCGAGCGCGTGCACCTTGCAATCCGTGGCGGGGCCGCGTATAAGTACCGCCTAACT
>DATFUK010000469.1:0-8666 GCA_035260865.1 Candidatus Methylomirabilota bacterium
CGCGGACGGCTACTTCTGGTACTGCGGGCGCGCCGACGACATGCTGAAGGTGGGCGGCATCTGGGTCTCGCCGGTCGAGGTGGAGAACACCCTGATGGGCCATCCCGCCATCCTGGAGACCGCGGTGGTGGGCCACGCGGACTCCGACGAGCTGATCAAGCCGAAGGCCTTCGTGGTGCTCAAGGACGGGCACGCGGCCTCCGCCGCCCTCGAGGCCGAGCTCAAGACCTTCGTGAAGGACAAGATCGCGCCCTACAAGTACCCGCGCTGGATCGAGTTCGTGCCGGAGCTGCCCAAGACCGCGACGGGCAAGATCCAGCGCTTCAAGCTGCGGCCGTGACGGGCCGCTAGGTCGGCCGTGCGGGGCGCGCGAACGGAGAGGCCTGCTCCAGCACCTGGCGGACCTTGTCGTTCAGAGCCTGCATGCTGAACGGCTTGCTGATGAAGGCCCGCCCGGACGTGGCCACCTCCGACATCGGGTACGCCGACATGAGGAGGATGCGGGTCGACGGGCTGAACGCGAGCAGCTTGGTCGCGAGCTCGGGGCCCTGCATCAGCGGCATCACCACGTCCGAGAGCAGCAGGTGAATCGGCCGCTCGCGGGCGAGGCGAAGCGCGTGCTGCGGGTCGCCGGTTTCCAGGATGTTGTAACCGTCGGACTCCAGCATGTCGCGCACCACGCTGCGCACAACTTCTTCGTCGTCCACCACCAGGATCGTGTGCACGAGGAGCCTCTCCCGCTAGAGTGTACGCCATGAGCGGCGCTTTCCCGGCGTTCCTCGACCGGGGACTCGAGACCCTGGATCCGGACGCGCTGCGCCGCCACCAGTGGGCCCGCGTCCAGACGCTGGCGCGGGCCGCGGTGCCCGCCAATCCTTTCGTCGCCGCCCAGTGGAGGCGGGCCGGGCTGACCGCGCCGGACGATCTCCGGGGCTGGGAGGATTTCCGCCGGCTGCCCCTCACGCGCAAGAGCGAGCTGGTGGAGGACCAGGCGGCGCGTCCGCCGTTCGGGACCAATCTGAGCTACCCGCTCGACCGCTACGTGCGGGTGCACCAGACCTCGGGGACCACCGGTGCGCCGCTCCGCTGGCTCGACACGCAGGAGTCCTGGGACTGGTGGGCGCGGTGCTGGGGCTTCGTCCTGCGGGGCGCGGGCCTGGGTCCGGGCGATCGCGTGTTCTTCCCGTTCTCCTTCGGGCTCTTCGTCGGCTTCTGGGCCGGATTCGAGGGTACCCGCGCCATCGGGGCCCTCGCGATCCCGGGCGGCGGGCAGGACTCCGCGCAGCGGCTGGCCGCCATGGAGACGCTCGGCGCCACCGCGGTCTGCTGCACCCCGTCCTACGCCCTCCACCTGGCCGAGACCGCGCGCGGGCGCGGGGTGGCGCTCGACCGGCTCGGCATCCGCGCCACCGTGCACGCGGGCGAGCCCGGCGCGGGGATCCCCGCGGTGCGGGCCCGCATCGAGGAGGCCTGGGGCGCCCGCGCCTACGACCACGCGGGCATGACCGAGATGGGCGCCTACGGCTTCGAGTGCGCGGCTCAGGCCGGGCTCCACGTCAACGAGGCCGAGTTCATCGCCGAGGTGATCGATCCCGCCACCGGCGGGCCCGCGGACGAGGGCGAGCTCGTGCTCACGAACCTGGGCCGCCTGGGCTCGCCGCTGCTCCGTTACCGGACCGGCGATCGCGTGCGCATCGACCGGACGCGGTGCGCGTGCGGCCGGACGTTTCTGCGCCTCGAGGGCGGCATCCTGGGGCGCGTGGACGACATGCTCATCGTCCGCGGCGTCAACGTGTTCCCCTCGGCGCTCGAAGGCATCGTGCGCCGCTTCCCGGACGTCGACGAGTTCCTGATCGAGGTCTACCGGCGCGGGCAGCTCGACGAGGTGCGCCTGCTCCTCGAGGTCAACGGGCATCCCAAGGCGGTGGTCGCGGCGGTGCAGGAGGCGATCCGGGTCGACCTGGGCATCCGCGTCGAAGCGGTGCCGGTGCCCGGGCAAAGCCTGCCGCGCTACGAGCTGAAGGCCCGGCGGCTGGTGCGTCGCGCGATCGAGTAGTCAGCTATTCTACGCGCGAGCCCCCCGCGTCGGATCTGTTGACCGGTCCTCCGCGGGCTGCTAGTGATGAGTGGCCATGTCGTCCGCGGGAGCCGGTTCCGAGACCTCGGCGCTCATCGAGCGCATCGCCGCGGGTGATCGCGACGCCTTCAGCCGCTTCTACGATCTCCTCGCCCCCATCGCGTTCGGCCTGATCCGCCGCGTACTGCGCGATCCCGAGGCCGCGGCCGACGTGCTGCAGGAGGTGTTCTGGCAGGTCTGGCGCGAGGCCCCGCAGTACGATGCCCGGCGCGGCAGCCCGGAGGCCTGGCTCGTCATGCGCGCCAAGACTCGAGCAATCGATCGGCTCAGGTCCATACGTAGAAGAGATAGGACCTTCGTGGCCCCGGTGGACGAGTCCGTCGCCCGGAGCAGCGAGGAGCCGGCCGAGAACCCAGCGGTGGTGGCGGAGGATCGGAGCCTGATACAGACCGCGCTGGCCCAGCTGCCGGAGCCGCAGCGGCGGGTCATCGAGCTGGCGTTCTTCGACGGCCTGACCCAGTCCGAGATCGCGGCCCGGCTGGGCGAGCCGCTCGGCACCGTGAAGACGCGCGCGCGCCTCGGCCTCGAGCGGCTGCGCGGGGTCCTGAGAGGAGAGAGGGTGTCGGCGAGATGAACCGCGACGAGATCGGCGAGCTGGCGGCGGCGTACGCGCTCGGGGGCCTCGACGCCGAGGACCGCGGGCGGTTCGAGACGCTGCTGCGCGCGGGCGACCCCGAGGCGATGGCCGCGCTCCGCGAGTTCGAAGGCACCCTCGCGGACCTGGCCGCCGCGGCCCCCGAGCCGCCCCCGCCCGCCGTGAAGTCTGCGCTCATGGAGCGCATCGCGGCGGCGGAGCCGGCCGTGCGGCCACCGGTCCGATCGCTGTCGCGTCCGCGCCGGGCGATCTGGCCGGTGGTGCTGAGCGGGGCGATGGCGGCCGGGCTCGCCGCGATCGCGGTCGGCTGGTCGGTCTCGTCCACCTACGAGAAGCGCCTCGACGCCCTCGCGCGCGACGCCGAGCATCTCAAGGCGGAGCTGCGGAGCCAGCAGACGGTGATCGCGATCCTGCGCGACCCGGCCACCCAGTTGGTCGCCCTCGCGGGCCAGGCGCCCGCGCCGACCGCCCGGGCGCGCATGATGTGGCACGCGACGGCCGGCGGGATCTTCGTCGCGGCCGGGCTGCCCGCGGCGCCCGAGGGCAAGGCCTACCAGCTCTGGGCCATCGCGGGCACCAACGCGCCCGTCTCGGCGGGGGTCTTCAGCGTGGACGCGTCGGGGACGGGGAGTCTCTCGGTACAGCCGCTGCCCGGTGTGGCGACGGTCAACGCATTCGCGGTGACCCTCGAGCCCGCGGGCGGACTGCCCGCGCCGAGCGGGGCGATGTACCTGCTCGGCAAGTCCTGATCGCGGCTTCTGACGGTCTGCTGTCGCGTAATCCGACAGCTTCGCCGGCGCACCCTCCCGGGTTGTCCAATAGTAATGAATACTTGAGCTTCCGGGCCCGGTGGCACGCAGTATGCGACTCGTCAGGCTCCATGAGGCGACTGGCCGTGGCCTGGGGAGTCGGTGCGGGCATCCTGCTCGTCGCGCTGGTCGCCGGACCGGCGAGCGCGCAGTACCGGTACACGGACGACAAGGGCGTCACCCGGACCACGCAGTACAAGGTGGACGTGCCCGCGCCCCGCCGCGACGCCGCGGTCTGGATCGGGCCGACCGGTGTCGGCATCCCGGCCCTGAGCGAGGAGGCGCGGAAGACGAGGTTGCGCGACGACTCCCTCCGGCGCATCGGGAATTCCATCGAGCAGCTCACGGCCGCGGCCGCGGCCGATCAGGCGAGGAAGCAGCAGCTCCGCAAAGAGGCGGCAGAAGCCGTCAGCGCCAGGAAAGAAGGCCGGGGGAACGTTCCGGCCTGGCCCACGCGCTAGCGCCCCCGCTGCCGCACCGCGCGCAGCACCGCGATGATGGTCATCGCGTCCTTGATCTCCCCGCGCTCCACCATCGCGACCACGTCGGTGAAGGGGAACGCGCGCCGCTCGATGAACTCGGTGGGGTCGGGCGGGCGCGACGCCGGGCGCAGATCCTCCGCCACGTAGAGGTGGGCGACCTCGCGCAGGATGCTCTTGGAGGTGTGGAAGTCACCCAGCTCGACGAGGCGCCCGGCCTCGTGCCCCGCCTCCTCGGCCAGCTCGCGCTGCGCGGCCTCGGTCGGCGTCTCGCCCGCGTGCTGGCCGCCGGTCGGGATCTCCCAGAAGAAGTCGCCCGCCACGTAGCGGTACTGCCCCACCAGGAGGACGGTGTCCCGGTCGAGGAAGGGGAGAACCCCGACGCACTCGCTGCATTCCACGACCCCGTAGACCGTGCTGCGGCCGTTCGGCAGCTCGACCACGTCCTCGCGGACGGAGATCCAGTGGTTGTCGTAGACCGGCCGGGTCGAGGTCCGGCGCCAGGGCGTGCGGGACCATGACGAACCGGCCGCGGGAGTACCAGTGGGCTCGCTCATGATCCGGTTGTATCATGTGGCCGGGAGGAACGTGATGGCCTGGCCGGTCCCCGTCGAAGCGCTGTGGAACGATCTGCAGTCCGTCCGCTCCGAGCTCCTGAAGGAGGCGGAAGGGTTGAGCCAGACCCAGGCGGACTGGCGCCCGGCCGAGCAGGAGTGGTCGGTCGGCGAGATCCTCCATCACCTCACGCTGGCCGAGGTGGGTACCGGTAAGCTCACCTCCAAGCTTTTCAAGGACGGGCCGCAGCCCTCGCCGCCGTTTCCGCCGGATCTGAAGGCCTTCGCGCCGGTCCCGCCCGCGCCGCCCGGGCCGGCCCAGGCGCCGGAAGTGGTCTACCCGGAGCGCGGCCATCCGCTGGAGCGGCTGCTCGCCGACCTGAAGGCGATCCGGGAGCGCAGCCGGCAGTCCATCGAGCGGCTCGCCGCGGTGGATCCGCGCGGGCTCAGATGGCGGCACTTCACGCTGGGCGAGATGGACCTGGCGCAGTGGTGGCTGCTGCACGTGCGCCACGAGAGCGATCACCTGGAGCAGCTGCGCGGCGTGAAGGCCGCCCAGGGGTTCCCCCGCGCGTGAAGGTCATCCTCCGCAATCCGCGCAAGGAGATCGAGGTGGACGGCAAGCGCCGGGTCAAGGAGCTGCTCGTCGAGCTCGACATCCTGCCGAGCACCGTCCTGGTGATCCGCGGCAACGAGCTCCTGACCGGGGACACGGTGGTGGGCGGCGACGACGTGCTCGAGGTGCGCCCGGTCATGTCGGGTGGCAGCGCGGGGACGCCGTGAAGTGCCGCAAGTGCGGGCACGCCGCCGCTCTGGAGCTGCGGCGGCACAACGCGGCCTTCTGCTCGCCGCACTTCCTCGAGTTCTTCCGCAAGCAGGTGGCCGAGGCGGTGCACCGGCACCAGATGTTCACCCGCGAGGAGAAGATCATGGTCGCCGTCTCGGGCGGCAAGGATTCCCTCGCGCTCTGGGACGTGCTGATCGAGGACGGCTACCAGACCGCCGGCCTCTACCTCGATCTCGGCATCTTCGACTACTCGAAGGAGTCCAAGGCCAAGTGCGAGGCGTTCGCGGCCTCCCGCGGCCAGACCCTCCACATCGAGCGGGTGGCGGAAGCGGTGGGCGCGCCGATCCCGGTGGTGCAGCAGGCCACGCGGCGACCGACCTGCTCGGCCTGCGGCCTCTCGAAGCGCTACCTGATGAATCGCGCCGCGCTCCAGCACGGCTACCCGGTGGTGGCCACCGGCCACAACCTCGACGACGAGGCGGCCACGCTCTTCGGCTCGGTCATGCACTGGCAGACCGACGCGCTGCCGCGGCAATCGCCCGCGCTGGCCTCCACGCACCCGAAGCTCGTCCGCCGCGTGAAGCCGCTCTACCGCCTCTCCGAGCTCGAGACCGCGGCCTTCGCCTTCCTGCGTGGCATCGACTACATCGTGGAGGAGTGCCCGTTCGCCAAGGGCGCCACCTCGATCGCCCACAAGCAGGTGCTGGACCGCCTCGAGGAGGCCTCGCCCGGCTCCAAGCACAACTTCCTGTTCGGGTTCCTCGAGAAGGCCCGGCCCGCGTTCGAGAAGATCGAGCACGTCGAGCTCCTCGAGTGCACCTCCTGCGGACAGGTGACCACCGGGGCGATCTGCGCCTTTTGCAAGCTCGCCGACCTGGTCAAGCGCCGGACGACGGGCTGATCGGGCCAAGCTGGCCTGGAACCCTGTAGTTCTTACCGGCTCGTTGTTCGTAGCGAAGCCGTACCCCTTCAGGCTCTTCCGTCGTATGATTCCTGTGCCTTCTGCGGGTTCTCTGGTTGACGCACTCCGGCGTCACGGCTCGTGGCATCTGGCTCCGTCTTCCTGCTGCGAAAGTTCGCCCACGATGGAGTTAGCCCCGGGTTGGACAAGTACCACATTCACATCCGGTGCTTCGCAGCGTGGGAGTTCGAGCGCCGTAGTGCGGACGGCTCCCACCCGTCAGCATGAAGCGCATCCTCGTCGTTGACGATGACGCCCACCTGCGAGAGCTGCTCGCGGCTACTCTAGAGCAGGACGGCCGCACCGTGGACGTGGCCCAGGACGGCGTGGAAGCGCTGGCCCTGCTCAGCACCAACTCCTATGACGTGGTCCTCAGCGATCTCCGAATGCCCGGCCTGGATGGACCGGCGCTCTACGGCGCGCTGCGGGCCATGCGTCACGCGACCGCGGCTCCCCGCGTGATCTTCATGACCGGCAACGTGGGGGGTGGCGACTACGCCGCCTTTCTACGAGGGAACACCGAGCCGATACTGGAAAAGCCGTTCAGCCTCAACGTGGTCAGGCAAGTGGTGAGCGTCCTGTTGAACGAGTAGCCCCCTAGGGGGCTTCCGTTCACTCCGTCCGCCCGGCCAAGCTGGCCACCGCCAGCACGAGCTCCGCCGGGTCGGCTGGCTTGGCGAGGTGCAGGTTGAAGCCCCCCGCGAGGGTCCGCACGCGGTCCTCCGAGCGCCCGTAGGCCGTGAGGGCCAGGGCGGCCAGACGGCGGCCCTGGAGCATCGCGAGACGGCGCGCACGCTTCAGAAGGCTGAAGCCGTCTTCCTTGGGCATCTCGAGATCCGTGACCAGGACATCCGGCCACCATTCTTCCAGTGCGGTCATCGCGTCGGCCGCGGAGCAGGCCGTGCGCACGTCCGCCCCGGCGTTGACCAGCAATAGCGCGGCTAGTTCTCGTCCATCCAGGTCGTCGTCCACCACCAGGACCCGGAGGTCCCGTAGCGACGCCGGCTTGCGTTTCTCTGGATCCGGCCCAGATTCCGCCGGGTGCCCGGCGGGTGCCGACAGTGCTTGCTGCGCGATGGAGATTGGCAGGTTCACCGAGAACGTGGAGCCCTGGCCGATGCCGGGACTGGTTGCGGCCACCGTACCTCCATGCAGCTCGACGAGATGGCGCACCAGCGCGAGCCCGATTCCGAGACCTGCGTGCTGCCGCGTCGAGCCGGTGTCGAGCTGCCTGAACCGCTCGAACAGGTGTGGCACGTCCTCCGCCGCGATCCCTCGGCCGGTGTCACTGACGCTGATTTCGATCTGCGAGGCGGCGCCCTTCAGGACGAGCTGCACTCGCCCACCTTGCGGCGTGAACTTCACCGCGTTGCTCAGGAGATTCCACGCGACCTGCTGCAGGCGGTCGGGATCCCCGAGGATCGGACCCACCCGAGGGTCGAGGATCGTCTCGAGTCGAATGCCCTTGGCCAGGGCCGCCGGACGGACGGTGTCGAGGGCGGCCTCGAGCACCTCCGACATCACGAGCGGACGCACCGCGAGATGCATCTTGCCGGTGATCACCCGCGAGACGTCGAACAGGTCCTCGATCAGCTGCACCTGGGCTTTTGCCCCGCGCAGGATTCCTTGCGTCGCCCGCCTCGTGGCCTCCGGATCGAGCCGCCCGGCTTCGAGCATGCGGGCCCACCCATAGATCGAATTGAGCGGCGTGCGCAGCTCGTGCGACAGGGTCGCGAGGAATTGATCCTTGCTTCGGTTGAGGGCCTCGGCTTCGGCACGCGCCGCCTTCTCGTGCTCGAAGAGCGTCCGACGTAGCTGATCGAGCGCGCGCCGCTCGGAAATGTCGCGCGCAACCTTGGATGCCCCCACCACGTGGCCGTGGGCGTCCCGAACGGGCGACACGGTCAGAGAGACCTCGACGAGCTGGCCGTCCTTTCTTTGCCGGACGGTCTCGAAATGGCTCAGGCGCTCACCGCGTCGGATCCGGGCGATGACGTCATCCTCTTCGTTGCGCCGCTCCTGCGGGATGATCAGCATGATGTGCTGGCCGACTGCCTCGGCGCCGGTGTAGCCGAACATGCGCTCGGCGGCGGCATTCCACGACGTGATCACGCCATCGAGCGTCTTGCTGACGATGGCGTCGTCGGAGGATTCGACGATCGCGGCGAGATGCGCCTGGGTAATCGCCGCCTGGCGGCGGCCCGAGAGGTCGCGGGCGACCTTGGATGCCCCGATGATGCGCCCGGACGAATCCCTCATCGGGGATACCGTGATCGACACATCGACGCGTCGGCCGTTCTTCGCCACCCGGACGGTCTCCAAGTGGTCGACGCGCTGTCCGGCC
>DATFUK010000470.1:0-4416 GCA_035260865.1 Candidatus Methylomirabilota bacterium
CGCCGGTCGTGCCAGGGCGACTTCGGATCCCACTGATCGAGGTAGTCGAGATAGTACGTGCCGATGCCGCCCGAGAAGGCGAGCTTGAGCGAGGGATCCTTCTTGATGTCCTGCGCCTGCGGGGCGTCGAGGAGGTAGGCCAGATCCACCTCGCCGCGCTTGAGCATGGCCAGGCGGGTGGTCGCCTCGGGCACGCTCTTGTAGACTAGACGCTTGACCGACGGCATCTTGCGCCAGTAGCCCTCGTAGGCCTCCATCACGAGCTCGATCCCGGGATTGTTGCTGACGAACTTGTAGGGCCCGAGGCCGACCGGATTCTTCTTGAAGCCGTCCGGGCCCACCTGCTCCATGTACTTCTTGGGGACGATCCAGCCCGCGCCGGTCGCGTAGGTCCCGTAGAAGGTCATGAAGTCCGGCCACGGCTCGTGGAGATGGAAGCGCACCCGGTAGGGCCCGGCGACCTCGACGTCGCGCACCTTCTCCTGCAGCACCTTGGCGCCGCGGGCCCGGTGGAAGCTGTACCGCACGTCCTCGGAGGTGAAGGGGTCGCCGTTGTGGAACTTGAGGCCCTCGCGCAGCTTGAAGTCGTAGACGCGCCCGTCCGGGCTCACCTTCCAGGACTCGGCCAGGCTCGGGGTCAGGAGATTGCCGGGCATCGGCTTCACGAGGGCGTCGTGCATCGCGGTGAGCACCCAGAACGGGGTCAGCACCCCGACCACCTCGGCCGGATCGAACCAGGCGGGCGCGAGCGTCACGTAGAGCGCCCAGCGCATCTCCCCTTCGGGCTTGGCCTGGGCGGCCGCGGGGGTGAGACCGGCACCGACAAGCAGGGCGACGACCAGGATCAAGGACACGAGAGTACGCATGGGTCTTATGGGTCCTAGCCTCGGAGCTTCGGATCCCACGCGTCCCGCAGCGTGTCCCCGAAGAGATTGAACCCCAGAACGGCCAGGCTGATCGCCAGGCCGGGGAAGAGCGCGAGCCACGGCGCCTGCTCCATGAACGCGCGCCCGCTGCTGCTGAGCATGAGCCCCCACGAGGGTATCGGGGGCTGGGTGCCCACGCCGAGGAACGATAGCGACGCCTCGATCAGGATGGCGTTGCCGAGCCAGATCGAGGCGATGACCAGGATGGGCGCGGTCACGTTGGGCAGGATATGCGTCACGATGATCCGCGGATGACGGCAGCCGATCGCCTGCGCGGCCTCCACGTAGCGGTTCTGCTTGGCGGCCAGCACCGCGCCGCGCACGATGCGGGAGTTGCCCGGGATGATCACCATCGCGATCGCGAGCATCGCGTTGGTGGTGTTGGGGGTGAGCACCGAGACGATGGCCAGCGCCAGGACCAGCCCGGGGATCGCCTGGATGGCGTCCATGATCCGCTGGAACACCAGATCGGTGCGCCCTTCGCAGTAGCCGCACAGGAGCCCGATGATCATGCCCGCGACGGTGCCGATCCCGACCGCGAGGAGACCCACCCAGAGCGAGATGCGGCTGCCGTAGATGACGCGGCTCAGGACGTCGCGCCCGATGTCGTCGGTGCCGAAGGGATGCTCCCAGCTCGGGAACGCGAGCCGGATCTCCGGCTGGACGGCGAGCGGATCGTAGGGCGCGAGCACGTCGGCGAAGATCGCGGTGAGCACGATCACCGCGATGAGCGCGGCGGAGACCGCCCCGAGCGGCTTGCGCCGGATCACGGCCCAGAGAGCGCGCGCGCGACCCAGCTCGATGGTGGGCTCGGCCTCGAAGTGGGCGGCCGGCGCGGTCACCGCCATCGCGGGGCCCCTCTCACTGGTACCGGATCCGCGGATCGAGCCACGCGTAGGTGAGATCCACCAGCAGGTTCAGGCTTACGAGGGTGCCCGCCACCAGCATCACGTTGGTCTGCACCACCGGGTAGTCGCGAAAGAGGATCGCCTCCACGGTGAGCCGGCCCATGCCGGGCAGCGCGAAGATCGTCTCGACGATCACGGTCCCGGCCAGCAGCACCCCGAGCTGGCCGCCCACGATCGTCACCACCGGGATCAGCGCGTTCTTGAGCGCGTGCTTGTAGACCACGATGCGGCCCTCGAGCCCCTTGGCCCAGGCGGTGCGTACGTAGTCCTCGCGCAGCACTTCCAGAACGGTCGAACGAGTCATTCTCATGGTCGCGGCGGCGAGACGGTAGCCGAGGACGGCGGCGGGCAGCAAGAACTGCTGGAGGTTGCGCAGCGGCGACTCCCAGAAGCTCACGTAGCCGATCGCGGGGATCCAGTGGAACCAGATCGCCGCGAAGGTGATGACGAGCGTGCCGAGCCAGAAGTCGGGCAGCGAGAGGCCCGACACCGCCACCACCCGCCCTACGTAGTCGGGCGCGGTGTCCTGTCGCGTGGCCGAGAGGACTCCGATGGGGATCGCCACCACCAGCCCCAGGATCATCGCGAGGGCCGCGAGCTCGAGGGTGACCGGGATCGCCTTCGCCAGGCTGGTGGTGATGGGCTCCCCGGTGAAGATGGAGTCGCCGGGGCGGAGGCTGACCATCTGCCAGAGCCAGAGGAGGTACTGCTCGTGGTACGGCAGGTCGAGGCGGAGATCGCGGCGGAGCTTCTGCAGCTCCTTCTCCCCGATATTGCCGGACTCGCCCATGAGGGCGGTGAGCGCGTCGCCCGGCATGACCCGCATCAGCCCGAAGACGATCAGCGACGACAGGAGCAGCACCGGGACCGCCAGCATGAACCGGCGGAGCGTGTACTTGTACATCGCGCGCGGCCCCGGCTCCCGCGCCCCCTACTTGTCCAGCCAGACCCGCGAGATCGCGGGGGAGCCGTAGCCGTCGGTGCGCCGGAGAGCGCCCGCGGTCCCGTTGCGCATGTGCGGCTGGAAGACGAGGAACCCGTTGTCGTAGGGCATCCACATCCGCAGCACCTGGTCGAACTCCCGGTCCACGATCTTCTTGGTGAGCGCCCGCTGATCGGCCTGGACCGGGGTCTGGCGCAGCTTGGTGGTGAGCTCGTCGATGACCGGATCGTTGACCCGGAAGAAATTCTTCGTCGACTTGGAGTGCATGTACTGGTAGGTGCGCTCGTCGAGGCCGACCGCGTGCCCCGACTGGAAGCCCCACGCCATCCCGTCCCACTTGCTCTCCACGTAACGCCCGTAATAGGTCGTGTAGTCGAGCTTGGTGATCTTGACGTTGATGTTGAGGTTGCGCTTGAGATCCTGCTGCACGACCTGCACCTGCGAGGTCATCTGCGGGAAGTACTCGTAATAGAACAGGGTGGTGTCGAAGCCGTTCGGGTGCCCGGCCTCGGCCAGCAGCTTCTTGGCCTCGGCGGGGCGGTACTGCGCCCAGGGCCCGAGCTGGGCCAGCGTGGGCTGCTTGTCGGTGTAGTAGATGTACGGCACACCCCAGCCGATGATACCGTGCCCCTCGAACAGCGTGTCAACCTGCTTCTGCCGGTCGATCGCCATCGAGACCGCGCGGCGCACGCGCACGTCGTTGAAGGGCGGCTTGTCCTGGGCCAGCGCGACCCCGAACGGCGCCAGCGTGTTGTGGTACGACTGGACCTGCACGTTCGCGTTCGTCTTGCGGAGCGTCTCCACCTCGGAAGGGCTCGCGAGCCAGATGAAATCGCTCTGCCCGGTGCGGAACGCGGCCATGCGGGTCGCCGCGTCGGGAGTCGAGAGGATCACGTACTCGTCCACGTACGGGCGGCCCTTGTCCCAGTAGTCGGGATTGCGGGCGAGCACCACCCGGACCTTCCGGCTGTGCTCCTTCAACAGGAACGGCCCCGTCCCGATCATGCGCTTCTTGAGATCGCCGTCTTCCTCCAGCACCTCGCGGGCGAACATCACCGTGATCGGCTCGGCCACGTTCTGCGGGAAGAGCACGTTGGGCGTCTTGAGGTGAATGCGGACGGTGTACTTGTCCGGCGTCTCGATGCCCTCGACCTCCTGGAAGGTGAAGGACTGCACGCCCTCCTTCGCGTAGGCCTCGAAGCAGTACTTGACGTCGGCGGCGACGAACTCGCGGCCGTTGAGCGGCGGCACGTTGTGCCACTTCACGCCCTGGCGCAGCTTGAAGGTCCACACGCGGGCGTCCGGGGTCGACGTCCAGGACTCCGCGAGGTCACCCTTGAGGCTCAGATCGGAGGGGCCGCTCGTCTCGTCCGGGAACGGGTAGCGGATGAGCCGGCTGCCGACGAGGCCGGCGAACTGGTAGGTGCCGACCGACTGGGTCAGCCGGGGGTCCATGACTGGCGGATCCCATTGGGAGGCGCGGGTCAGCAGCCCGCCGCGCTTGGGCGGCTTGGGGCTGGCCGGGATCCACTCGGGATACGAGGTCCCCGCCTGGGCGGACGCGCGCCGGCGGCCGGCCCCGACGAGGGCGGTGGCGCCCAGACCGGTCCATCCGGCGCGGGCAAGGAATGTACGGCGG
>DATFUK010000471.1:0-3464 GCA_035260865.1 Candidatus Methylomirabilota bacterium
ACCAGGTTCATGCCGTCGTGCAGCGAGGTCACCATGCAGAAGTCGGCGTGACGGTAGTAGGGCCAGATGTCGCGGTGCTCGTGGTGGCGCTTCAAGTAGAGGATGGGCTTCCAGCGCTTGGTCTGGTACGTCCCGTTGACCTCCTGCACCGCCGCGTCCACCTCGGCCTCTAGCGCCTGGTAGCGCGGAATGGTGCTGCGGCTCGGGGCGGCGAGCTGCACGAAGACCACCCGCTCGCGGTACTCCGGGAAGCGCTCGAAGAAGCGGCCCAGCGCCCGGAACCGTTCGGGCAGGCCCTTGGTGTAGTCGAGCCGCTCCACCCCGACCCCGAGGAACTCGGCGGTGGTGTCGAGGCTCTCCAGGAGCGCCTGCCGGGACGTGGTGGGCGGGTTGTCCACGAAGCCGGGGGCCACGCTGATCGGGAACGGCTTCACCGAGGTCACGTGCTGCCCGCGAGTGACCGAGAAGCGCTCCCAGTCGATGCGTGCCTCGATCGCGCGCTCCACCGTGTCCAGGAAGTTGTTGCAGTAGTACTGGGTGTGGAAGCCGATCAGGTCGGCGCCCAGCATGCCCAAGAGCAGCTCGTCCTGCCACGGGCAGATCGAGAAGGCCTCGAAGTTCGGCCACGGGATGTGCCAGAAGATCGCGGTGCGCGCGTCCGGCCGCTCGCGCTTGATGAGCCCGGGCAGGAGCGCAAAGTGGTAGTCCTGGATCAGCACCATGGGCGACTCGGTGCCCGCGATCTCCTCGAGCACCGCGGCCGCGAACTTCTCGTTCACCGCCCGGTAGTGCGCCCAGTCCTCCGGTCGGAAGAGAGGCCGGTTGTGCACGATGTGGCAGAGCGGCCACAGCCCCTCGTTGGAGAAGCCGTAGTAGTACCCCGCCTCCTCCTCCGGCGTGAGCCAGAGGCGCTTGAGCGTGAAGCGCGGGTCATCGGGGGGCACGCGGAGGCGGCCCCGCGGGTCCGCGGTCTCCCGGTCCGCGTCGCCGCTGGCCTGGGCGACCCAGATGCCGCCGCAGGCGCGCATCACCGGGTCCATCGCGGTGACGAGGCCGCTGGCCGGGGTGACGACCTGGATCCGGCCGTCCTTCCAGACGTGGCTGATCGGCTCGCGGTTGGAGACCACCACGAGCGGCCGCTCGCCGAGCCGCATCTTGGCGAACTGCTTGAGGCGCTCTTCCGTCCACAGGGTCTGGCCGATGAGACGCAGGGCGGCCTCTTCCTCGGCGGCGGCCCGCGCCCGCTGGAGATTCTTGGCCAGCACCGAGACCTCGCGCGCGATCGGGCCGAAGAGGCTCTCGTCCGGCATCTCGGGCGGGTCGATGGCGTGGCCGCGCCGCACCGCCTTGGTCCAGCGCGCCATCTTGGCCAGCGGCTGGGTCAGGCTCATGCGCACGACGAGCAGCGCCATCAGCGCCAGCACCACGGCCAGCACCAGGAAGCGGACCGCATTGAAGCGCCAACGCTCCCACTCGGCGACCCTGAGGTCCGAGGCGTCGAGGAAGACCACCAGGGCCCCGGCGGCCTTGTCGTCGCGCAGGATCGGATCCGCGTAGACGTAGAGCGTCTTGCCGTCAAGCGTGCGGAACCCGGTCTGCACCGCGCCCGACGTGAGCGCCCACGTCACCTCGGGGGGCGGCGTCTCCATCTGCTTGCCCACGTTCGGCGTCACCGAGATCAGGGAGGCGACGCGGTCGAAGACGGCCAGGTCCAGGTCCGGCTTGCTGAACTTCTTGATGAGCCGGTCGATCTGGGCCTTGTTGCCCCCGCGGGCCAGCGCCGGGTCCAGCACCTCCTTGAGGCTCTCGCTCACCAGGGCGGCGCGCCGGTCGAGCTCGCCGACCAGCCGCTGCCGCTCCTCGACGCCCTGCAGGTAGGCGAAGACCCCGATGACGAGGAGCGAGGCCACCCAGAGGGCCGCGACCAGCCGGAGCTGGAACCTCATGCCCGGCTCTCCACGGCGACCCCGTCGGCGAGCAGGGCCAGGAGCTGGTGGACCTCGGCGACGTCGTTGAGCCGGTAGGCCGCCTTGGACGCGGGGACCACGTCGCCGACCCGGATCGTGAGGGCCTGGCCGCTCAGCACCTCGAAGGCGTGCTCGTCGGTCCAGTCGTCGCCCATGTAGAGCCAGAGCGCGGGCTCGGGCAAGCTCGCGCGCAGGCGCTCCTGGATCCACTGCGCGCACTCCCCTTTGGTCCAGGCCACCTGCGGCAGCACCTCGATCACCTTGCTGCCGTGGAAGATCTTGAGGCGCCCGCCCTGCTCGCTGATCGCGCGCGCCAGCTCGATCTCCACCCGGCGGATCTCGTCGGCGGCCACGTGCCGATAGTGGACGGCCACCGCGAGCCCCTTCGTCTCCACTCGCATCCCGGTCACCGAGGGGGCGTGGCGGACCAGGACGTCCCCCACCGCCCACAGCATGGCCTGCTGGGCCAGGGCGTCCGGATGGCGGAAGAGCAGGTTCGGTCCCTCGATCTCGAGCCCGTGGCAGCCCGAGTAGATGACGTCGTCCAGCGCGACGCGGGCCCGGAGATCCTCGATACCGCGCCCGGAGATCACGGCCACCCGCGCCCGGGGGGAGCGGGCGAGACGCGCGAGATCCTCGCGGGTCTGCGCGGCCAGGATCGCGTCGGCCGGATCGTCGACGATGGGGGTCAGGGTGCCGTCGTAGTCGGTCATGAGCAGGATGCTGCCGGGCCCGGCGAGCGATTCCTCCGCCCAGGCGAGGAGACGGGCGAGGTCGCTCACGCGCCGCCCTCCGGCCTGCGGGGCGTCGCCAGTACCGCCGAGACCATTCTCGCGCTCAGTATCGACATGGCACAGGCAACCAGTGAGGACAGCGGGACCAAATAGGCAAGGGCCAGCATATCGGTCGAGCGGGAGCCGGTCAAGGGTCGGGTCGCCTCAGGCCCGCGGGTACGGGTCGCCTGTACGCGCGAGCGCCCGCAGCGCGCTGTCGAGGATCTGCGCCGTCGTGCCGGCGAGCCCCCAGCTGCCCCCGTAGGCGTAGTAATGCGAGAAGCCGCCCTCGTCCAGCCGGGCCAGGAGCCCCTCGCCGCCTTCCTGGATCAGCAGCAGCATGCGCTCACTGCCGCAGCTCGCGGGCACGCATCCGGTGACCGCCACGTAGTTCGCGTCGCCCACTCGCACCCCGCGCGGCGGCTCGGTGCGACCGAAATAGGCAGCGGCGCCCTTCGCGATCTTGCCGCGGCCCTCCGCGGCCGGCGTCCAGTCCGCGCCGAAGAGGTTGCGGATCCGGTCCCGGAGCTGCGGGTTGTTGACGACCTCGTCCCCGGTGCGGCCGAAGGTGGCCTCGCGCGGCCCCGGCTCGAGCACTCCCGCCATCGGAGGTGCCGGCGTCCCAGCCGGCGGATCGATCGTGCAAGCCGCGGTGAGCGCGCCCAGACCCAGCGTGATTCCCAGGAATGCGCTGCGCATGATGGCCTCCCCTCGCGCGAGTGCT
>DATFUK010000472.1:0-4811 GCA_035260865.1 Candidatus Methylomirabilota bacterium
AGCAACAGCCCGTCGTGGTCAGAGGCCCCACCCGCCCGCGCCGCCGCCCCTCCCCCCGCGCTACCGCCTTGGAGTGTGAATGCGAGTCATAGCTGCGAAGTTGATCGAGGATACGGCGCGGGAGCTGACTGCTCGGGCGGCGATCGACATCCCGGTCGATTATCGGGAGGGGGTGCGGTTGGCGCGGGATCGGGAGAAGAATCGGCTTGCCCGGTTCGTGCTCGAGCAGATGCTGGGGAACTGGGAGATTGCGAGTGCGGATCGGCGGCCGATGTGCGCGGATACGGGGCTGCCGCGGTACTACGTGAGGCTGGGGAACGAGGCGGCGGTGGAGGGGGGCTTGGTGGCGCTGGAGCGGGCGCTGCGCAAGGCGACCGCGGAGGCCACCCAGGCGATCCCGCTGCGGCCGAACCGGGTGCATCCGCTGACGCGCGAGGATCGGAACGACAACGTGGGGCTGCACGCTCCCGAGGTCACCTTCGCGGTGGAGCCGCACGCGGACTGGATCGACGTGACCACCGTGCACAAGGGTGGGCTCTTCGGCAGCGACTACCGCATGCTGTTCCCGGGCGACGGGGTGGCCGGCATCAAGCGCTTCTTCGTGGACACCCTGATCGAGTCGGGCAAGCGCGGCCTGGCCTGCCAGCCCGCCATCGTGGGCGTGGGCATCGGCGGGGCCAAGGACACCTGCGTGCGGCTCGGGAAGGAGGCGGCGTGCCTGCGCCTGGTCGGTAGCCGCAATCCCGATCCGGCCGCGGCCGCGCTGGAGGAGGAGCTCACCGCGCTCGGCAACTACATCGGGATCGGGGCGATGGGCTTCGCGGGCACCTCGATGGTGGTGGCGACCCACGTGGAGCTGGCGTACACGCATACCGGCGGCATGCCGATCGGCATCCACCAGTTCTGCCTCTCGTCGCGGCGGGCCACCGCGCGCATCCACCCGGACGGGCGCGTCGAGTTCCGGAGCGATCCGGGCTGGTTCACCGACTACTACCGGCGCGTGGGGATCGAGTGATGGGCCGGGCCGTCGCGCGGCTCGACGACGTGGCCATGGACGAGGTGCATCTCACCACCCCCGTGTCGGCCGAGGCCATCCGTTCGCTCAAGCTGGGCGACGTGGTGTACCTGAGCGGCGCGCTCTACACCGCGCGCGAGGGCGTGTACCGCCAGGTGGTGGACAAGGGCGTGGCGTTCCCGGACGCGGTGCGCGCGCTGACCAACGTGAACTTCCACTGCTCGCCCGCCGCGGCCACCCGTCCCGACGGCACCCACGTGGTCGAGGCGGTGACCGCCACTGCGAGCTTCCGCTTCGGCAAGTCCATGGGCCCGTGGTTCGAGCGCTCGGGCGCGCGCGTCATCGTGGGCAAGGCCGGGCTCACCGAGCTGGCCTATCGCGAGTGGTTCGTGCCTCACGGCGCGGTGTACCTCACCACGGTGGGCTACGGCATGGGCGCGGCCTACGGGCGCGGGATCACCCGGGTGCGCGAGGTCCACTGGCTGCGCGAGCTGGGCATCGCCCAGGCGCTCTGGGTGCTCGAGGTGGACCGCCTCGGCCCCTTCCTGGTCGAGGGCGACGCCGAGGGCCGGAGCCTCTTCGCCCTCGCCAACCGCGAGATCAACCTCCGCATCGCCGAGGTCTACAAGGACCTCCCGCCGCCGGCCCTCGCCCGCTTCGGCGAGATCCTCTCTCGCACCGACGAGGTCGTCTGACGGGGGTCATCTGACGGGGGTCAGGTCTTGAATTACGACATTTCTCGCCCGAGCTCGAAGACCGGGTGGCGGGGTGCTTCGGCGACGAAGACGGCGAGCGGGGAATCGGGCCGGGCGTCGAAGTAGGGGCGGGTGATCGGGACGCGCGTGACATAGCGCTGGAGGACGGGCGCGGCCTCGGTCGCGCCGAGCTCCCGAATCGGGACGATCTCGGAGCGCCTGCCGCGGCTCAGCGTGACCCGGCCGGCGGCGCGAACGTTGCGAACCCAGGCGACATCACCGTAGGGGGCCACGAGCCAGCGGGCCTTGCCGTCCTCCACGAGGGTCACCGGCGTCGACAGCGGCCGGCCCGTGCGGCGGCCCGGGACGGTCAGCAGATACGTGGGGCCGGGCATCAGGCCGAAGCTCAGCAGGACGCGGACGAGGCGATTCGCGGCGCGCCGGCTCGGGGTGAGGCGGTACGTGGTGGCCACGACTCCCCCTCACCCTGACCCTCTCCCAGGAGGGGAGAGGGGATCGCGGGATTTGTCGGCGGAGTCGCGGGCGGTGGCGGAGAAGATGCCGCGGGTCATGAGGGCGCGGGCCTCCTCGGCGCGGCGCGTGTAGATCTCGGCGCGGGCGGCATGGGCCTCACCGTGCGCGGGCTCGGCCGCGACGGCCCAGTCGATCAGGTGGGCGGCCAGCGCGAGGCGGCCCTCGGCGGCAAGCGTGCGCGCCCGCGTGATCAGGCCGTCCATTCCGCCCGCCAGCGTCAGGACCTCGCGGCCCAGCTCGGCCTCCGGCGCGGGCTTGAGATGCGAGGCCACGCCGTCGTACCAGCCGCCGTAGAGCCGCCAGAGATTGCGCACCACGTAGTCCGGCTCGTCGTACACCGCCTGGAGATACCGGCGCTCGGCCAGATGGGCGGGCGGCTTCACCGAGCGCAGCACCTCCTCGAGCGTGGCCCCCGCGTTCATGAGCGCGAGGGTCTGGGTGACCAGCGCCTCGAGCCATTCCGCGGTATCGGTGAGCGCCCGCCGCACGCGCTCGGCCCCGACGATGGGCATGCCGTGGCCGGGGATGAGCAGCTCCGGGCCCCGCGCCGCCATCTCGCGCAGGGCCGCCGCCCACTCCGCGGCGTAGCGCTGGGCCTTCTGGGGATTGCCCGCGTTCGGCGCGACCCAGATGAAGAGGTCGCCGGTCCATAGAATTCGCCGCTCGGGCCACCACACCCAGGTGGCGTCGTCGGTCTCGCCCCGCGCGTGCTGGAGCTCGAGCGTCACCCCGTCGGTCTCGAAGCGCAGCGCCTGGTCGTAGACCCTGTCGGGGTAGTCGTACTCGGTGGGCCACGAGGCGGCGATGGAGAACTGGCGCGCGTTGATGAGGCCGTTGTACCCGATGGTGGCGCGGTAGCGGTCGAAGCGGGCGGCCACGCTCCGGTGGCCGACGATCTGGGGCCGCGGCCAGGCCTTCTCCGCCGCCTCGGCGAGGAAGGGGGGCAGCCCGAAGGCGTGGTCCGCGTGGCCGTGGGTGTAGATGGCCGCGTGCACCGGGCCGGGGTCGATCGCGCGCACCGCCGCGAAGGTCCGGTCGCGGCCCGCGTAGTTGGCGGTATCCACCAGCACCAGGCCGCGGCCCGCGCGCACCACGGTCACGTTGGCGAAAGCGTGCACGAAGTAGACGCCCGGGGCGATCTCCTCGGTCGCGCCGGTCGCTTTCCAGAACTCGCGCGGCTCGACGCCGCCCGACCAGAACTGCTCGGCCCGCTCCAGGATCTGGCCCATCAGTCCGCGCTCGCCCGGGGTCTGCGGCCCACTAGCCGGCCTTGCGCCAGGCCTCGATCTGGCCGCGGTGCTCCAGGTAGTGATGCCGGCTGTTGAGGTCCACGATCTTGTGGGCGGTCTTGCCGGCGACGTAGCGCTCGTCGGGCACGGTGGCGGCCGCCCGGATGAAGGCGGCGTGCGAGGCGTCGAGCTCGGCCAGGATGTCGGCGGTGGCCGCGCCCTTCTTGGCATCGGCGAAGCGGCCGTTCCAGACGTCCACGTCCTCATAGGAGACGCCCTCGGCGATCGGGCGCTCCCCCCGGGCGAGCCGCTCGAGGGCCGGGGCCAGCTCGCGGTGCCAGCCGGAGATGTGGGCCACGATGTCGCGCGCGCTCCAGGTCCCGAGCCAGACCTGGCGCATGTGGGTCTCGTCGAGCCCCGCGATCGCGCGCTTGAACAGGGTGAACTCGGTCTCGGCCTCGCTCAGCAGGGTGGTCTTCTCCGACATGGGGCCGCGCCTCCGTCTAGCTGGTTGATCCCAGGGATCGGGGCGGGATGCGCTTGTAGAAGAGCAGCTCGCGGACCCCCTGGGGCAGGTTGTCGATGTGGCCGCTCGGCTGGAAGCCGAGCGCGCGGTGCATCTGGATGGACACCGCGTTGGTCTCCTCGGTCGAGGAGTAGAGCCGCGGGGTGGGGGACACCGCCTCCACCGACTTGAAGAACTCGCGGGCGATGCCCTTGCGGCGAAAGTCGTCCCGCACCACCACCAGGCTGACGAACGTGCACTGAAACCAGTCCGACCGGTAGGCGAGGAAGCCGACGACCTCACCGTCGGCCTCGGCGACGATCAGGTGGTGGCGCTCGAGGTGGGAGCGGATGAACGCGCCGGCGCGCTCCTCCCCGATGACGGCGGCGGCGAGGGTTCGACAGCCGACCTCGTCGGCCACGCGGGGCAGTCTGATCTCGATCATGGAGCGGTCCCCGGTCGAAGGAGCCGGACGGAGTCTCCTGTCCAGGCTAGTAGGTGCCGGGGCGGATGCGCTTGAAGAGCTCCTTCAGCTTGTCGGCGGAGAAGCCCGGGCTCTGGCACGCCGAGATGATCTCGCGCTCGTCGGCCTCCACCTTGGCGATCGCTTCGGGGATCTTGGCCGCGATGTCGTGGGGGATCGTGCACACCCCGTGCTGGTCGCCGTGGACCAGGTCGCCCGGCTTGATCAGCACGCCGCCCACCTTGATCGGGATCCCGAAATCGACCATGTGGACGTTGGCGTGCGAGACCGAGACGTGGGCCGCGCAGAACTGGAAGCCGAGCGCGCGCACCTCGTCGAGATCGCGCACCGAGCCGTCGGTGACCACGCC
>DATFUK010000473.1:0-2201 GCA_035260865.1 Candidatus Methylomirabilota bacterium
GCCGGCTACCTGAAGGCGCTCCGGGCCCCCGCGAGCGACGTGGAGCTGGCGCGCGCCCAGAAGTGGGCCGCGCCCACCGGGATGCTGCGCGCCTACGAGCTCTACGTGCGCGGCCGCATGGCCGCGTACCGGGCCACCCAGGACGGTAGCGAGGCGGCGGTGGAGTTCCTGAGCCGCGCCATCGAGGCCGATCCGCAGTTCGTCGCCGCGCAGCACGCGCTCGGGGTGGTCCACCAGAACCTCGGCAACCGCTGGAAGGCGGCCGCGCAGTTCCGGGCCTCCGCGCAGCTCGATCCGACCTACGCGGAACCTTACAAGGCCCTGGGCGATCTGTATCTCACCGCGCCGCGCCGGCTCTTCGAGGAAGCCATCAAGGCGTACGCGAAGGCCATCGAGCTGCGCCCGTTCTACGCGGACGCGCACGTCGGGCTCGGGGACGCTCTCGCGGCCAAGGGGGACACGGATCCGGCGGTCGCCGCGTACCAGCGCGGCATCGAGTACAACCCGATGAACGCCAAGGTGCACGTGAGCCTCGGGAAGCTCTACTACGCGGAGAAGGGTCTCTACTACGAGTCGATCACGTCCTACCGGAAGGCGATCGACCTGGATCCCACCTACCTCGACGCGCGGATGGGGCTCGCGGAGGTCTACGAGGACAAGGGCCTCTACAAGGAAGCGATCGAGGAGTACCGGCGCGTGGTGGACGCCGATGGTAAGAACACCGGCGCGCTCTACAACCTGGCGCTGGTGTACGAGAAGGTGGACCCCAAGGAATCGATCACGCTCTGGGAGCGCTACATCGGGCTGGCCGGGAACCTGCCCGCCGAGAAGGACTGGGTGGACGTCGCGAAGCTGCACCTGCGCAAGCTGAAGAGCCAGCAGGGCAACTAGCGGACGGCGCCGGCTAGATTCCCAGTAGGGTCTTGAGCTGCGGCTTGTTGAAGCCGCGGACGACCTGGTCGCCGACCACGATGACCGGGATACTCATGCCGCCCGAGAGCTTGATCAGTTCGTCCCGGGCCTCCGCGTCGGCCAGGACGTTGATGTCCTCGAACGCCACCCCCTGAGACGAAAGGAACTCTTTCGCCGCCTTGCAGGGGCCTCAGGTGGGAGAGCTGAAAACTCGTACCTTCAGTTGTGGGTCAACCATCGTCTCTATCCCCCTCAGGGCAACCGTGCGAAAGATCCGTGCGAAAGTAGCCAACTAAGAGAGTAGCAGGCTGAGGCCTGCGCGGTCTAGGGATCTGGCGTGGAAAGGGTGGTTACAGCGGGCGCGGAGCGATGTGGCGAGCCTCGTAGAGCTCATCCGGGAGCGGGTGATCGTACGCTTGCACTGCATGCGGGCTCGAAGGATTGCCAGTTCCCATACGTCTCCGCGCGGAAGAGCTGCCGGCCCACGTGTTTCAGATGGTCGACCCCATGCCCGGACAACGTACCTGTGGAGCAGGAGCGCCGCTAGCTCGTTCGCCTCGCCTTGGTATAGATTCGTCTCGCTGTCCGGCCGGACACTGGTTCCGTCCTCACCCCGGTCAAACTGGAGGTTTGATTGGATCGGCGCACGTTCATCGGCACGTTGACCGGCGGTCTCCTTGCCGCGCGCGTCGCCGCCCGGGCGCAGCCGCGCACGAAGGTCGCGACGGTTGCGCTGCTGTCGCTCGGGACGGATCCGGCCCGGCCCGCCGACTGGCAGCCGTTCCGCGATGCGATGCGCGAACTCGGGTACGTCGAGGGCCAGAACCTCGTCGTCCGCCACGCCTTCGGCAGCGGTGACTCCTCTCGCCTGTCGGGCCTCGTGGCCGAGCTGGTCCGGGCGAAGGTGGACGTCATCGTCGCGACCGGCACCCGGGAGACCCGGGCCGCCATGCAGGTTACGACATCGATCCCCATCGTCATGACCTTCGTGGTGGATCCGGTGAGTCAGGGATTCGTCCGCAGCCTGGCCAAGCCGGGTGGCAACGTGACTGGCCTGACGAATCTCGTTCCCGGACTCAGCCAGAAGTACGTCGAGCTGCTGAAGGAGGTGCTGCCATCGGCGTCGCGATTCGCCGTGATTGCCAACCCGCCCAACCCGATCCCCGAGAACCGACTCGAGCTGGAGGCGGCCTGCCGGGCGCTCGGTATCGCCGTTTCGTTCCTCCCGGTTGCCGGGCTCGCCGATCTCGAGCCAACCCTGATCCGCGCTAAGAGGGAAGGCGCGGCGG
>DATFUK010000474.1:0-3952 GCA_035260865.1 Candidatus Methylomirabilota bacterium
CCTTCGCCCCACCGCGCGTGGCGCAGCTTGGCGCCGAGGCGAAACGGGAAGTCGTCGTCGGGCGCGGGCTCCGAGACCCCGGAGACCGGCACGTGGACCGGCTCGGGCCGGCGCGCGTTGATCAGGTGGAGCTGGTCCTCCGGGATCTCGAGCAGGAAGCGCGACGGCTCCGCGACCCCGTAGCCCTGGATGCGGCGGTGCAGGGCGTACGAGAGCATCAGCCGCTCCCGGGCGCGCGTGATGCCGACGTAGCAGAGGCGCCGCTCCTCCTCCAGCTCCTCCGGCTCCTGCATGGACCGCGAGTGGGGGAATACCCCTTCCTCGAGCCCGGTGAGGAAGACCACCGGGAACTCGAGCCCCTTGGCCGAGTGGAGCGTCATCAACGTGACGCCGCCCGCCTCCGCGTCGATCTCGTCGGTGTCGGCCACCAGGGCGATCGAGTCGAGGAAGGCCTCGAGGGTCACCGACTCCACCCCGGCCGCGAGCTGGCTCGCGATCAGCTCCTCGGAGGCGGCCACCAGCTCCTCCAGGTTCTCGAGCCGCGCCTCCGCCTCCGCGGTGCGCTCGGCCTTTAGCGCGTCGCGATAGCCGGAGGCCGCGCACACCTCGTCGATGAGCGCGGGCACCGTGAAGCCGGAGCGCCGCTCCCCGAGGCGGGCGATGAGCCGCGCGAACTCCTCGAGGGCCCGGCGCGGCTTGCCGGTGATGTCGCCGGGCAGCGCCGCGCACGCCATCAAGAGCGGGACTCCCCCCGCACGGGCGGCGTCGGCCAGGCGATCCAGGGTGGCCTTGCCGATGCCGCGGGCGGGGGCGGCCACCGCCCGGCGGAAGGCGACGTCGTCGAGCGGATTCGAGATCAGGCGGAGGTAGGCCACCATGTCGCGGATCTCGCGCCGCTCGTAGAAGCGCACGCCGCCCACGATCAGGTACGGGATGCCGGCGCGGCGGAGGGCATCCTCCAGGACACGGGACTGGGCGTTGGTGCGATAGAACACCGCGACGTCCCGGTAGTCGCGCCCCTCGCCCCGCAGGCCCCGGATCTTCTGGGCCACGAAGGCGGATTCCTCGTTCTCGTCCCAGGCCCGGTAGACCTCCGCCCGCTCGCCCTCATGGTTCTCGGTCCACAGCCGCTTGTCCTTGCGGGCGGTGTTGTTGACGATCACCGCGGAGGCGATGTCGAGGATGCGCTTGGTGGAGCGGTAGTTCTGCTCGAGGGCCACGACCCGGCAGTCCGGGTAGTCCGTCTCGAAGTCGAGGATGTTGCGCAGGTCCGCGCCGCGCCAGCGGTAGACCGACTGGTCGGGGTCGCCCACCACGCAGAGGTTCCGGTGCTCCTCGGTGAGGAGCTGCACGATGCGGTACTGCGCGCGGTTGGTGTCCTGATACTCGTCCACCAGGACGTGGCTCCACACGGTGCGGTACCAGCGCAGCGCCTCCGGCACCGTCTCGAGCAGCCGCACCACCCGGAGCAGCAGGTCGTCGAAGTCGAGCGCGCCCGCGGCCTGGAGCTTCTCCTCGTAGAGCCGGTAGAGGGAGGCGAGGCGCTCCTCGCGCGGGGTGCGGGCGGCCTGCTCCACGTCGGCGGGCGAGAGCATCTGGTTCTTGCAGTGGCTGATGCGGTGCACCACCGTACTGGGTGTGAGTGTGCGCTCGTCGAAGTCCAGCTCGCGCAGGGCCTCCTTCACCAGGCTCTGCCGGTCGTCCTCGTCGTAGATCACGAAGGAGGGCGGGAGCCCGGCCTGGGCCGAGCGCTGGCGCAGAATGCGCACGCACGCCGAGTGGAAGGTGGCGATGAGCGGAGGGCGGATCCCCGCGGGCAGCAGCAGGTCCTCCACCCGGTGGCGCATCTCGGCGGCCGCCTTGTTGGTGAAGGTGACCGCGAGCACGTGCCGCGGGTCGATGCCTTCGACCGCCAGGAGATAGGCGATGCGGTGGGCGATGACCCGGGTCTTGCCGCTTCCCGCCCCGGCCAGGACGAGCACGGGGCCCTTCGTGGTGGTGACCGCCTCGCGCTGAGGCGGGTTCAGCGGCGCGAGGAGACTGTCCGCGGTCACAGCGGGGTGCGGCATGGGAACAAACGATAACACAACCGCAAGGGGTCGTGCCCCTCGCCTTGCCCTGTTGCTGGTGGGGAGAGCGCGAAAGCTCTCTTTGTATCCGCTCGGCTCGCCTGCGGCTGCGCCTCGCCCTGCGGCTACTCGACGGTCACCGACTTGGCGAGGTTTCTCGGCTGGTCGACGTCGCGGCCGAGACGGACCGCCATGTGATAGGCGAGGAGCTGCATCGGGATCGACAACAGAATTGGCGTGATCAGATCCCCCGACGGCGGGATCGAGAGCGTCACCGCGGCCTTGGCCGCCAGCTCGCGATCGCCCTCGTGACCGATGGCGATCACCCGCCCCTCGCGGGCCCGCACCTCCTCGAGGTTGCTCATCATGCGGTCATAGGAGCCGTCCCGCGGGGCCACCGCGATCACCGGGAAGCCGTCCTCCAGGAGCGCGATGGGGCCGTGCTTCATCTCGCCGGCCGGATAGCCCTCCGCGTGCACGTACGACAGCTCCTTGAGCTTGAGCGCTCCCTCCAGCGCGAGCGGATAGTTGATCCCGCGTCCCAGGAACAGGAAGTTCTTGTGCCGGGAGAGCTCCCGGGCCAGGTCGGCCACCGCGGGCTCGAGCTCGAGCGTCCGCTCCATCAGCCGCGGAAGCTCGAGCAAGCCCTGGATGTGCTTGCGCCCGTCCTCGGCCAGCAGCGCGCCGCGCCGCCGCCCGAGCCAGAGGGCCAGCAGGTAGAGGGCGATGAGCGTCGAGGTGAACGTCTTGGACGACGCCACCCCGATCTCGGGCCCCGCGTGCGTGTAGAGGGTGCCGGTGGCCTCGCGCGAGAGCGCCGAGCCCACCACGTTGGTGATGCCCACGATGGGGGCACCCTTGGCGCGGGCCATCTTGACCGCGCCGAGAGTGTCCGCGGTCTCGCCCGACTGCGAGAGCGCGAGGACGAGGGTCTCGGGTCCGACCACCGCGTCCCGGTAGCGGTACTCCGAGCCCAGGTCCACCTCGGCGGTGATCCCGGTGAGGCGCTCCAGCATGAAGCGGCCGACGATCGCCGAGTGATACGACGTCCCGCAGGCCACCAGGACGATTCGCTGGATCCCCGCGACAACGTCCGGGTCGAGCTGCACGTCGGGCAGCACCACGGTGCCGCCCTCCGGCTGCACGCGCCCCCGCATGGTGTCGGCGGCCGCGCGCGGCTGCTCGTAGATCTCCTTCAGCATGAAGTGGCGGTAGCCGCCCTTCTCGGCGAGGATCGGATCCCAGAGGACGCGCGAGGGCGTCCGCTGCACCGGGGCCCCGTCGAGCTGGGTGATCTCGACCCCGCGCCGCGTCACCACCGCCACGTCCTCGTCCTCCAGCACGACCACGTCGCGGGTGTGGGAGAGGATGGCCGGGATGTCGGAGGCCAGGAAGATCTCGTTCTCGCCCAGGCCCACCACCACGCTGCCCGCGCCGAGCTTGGCCGCCACCAGGCGGTCGGGCATCTGGCGATGGAGGACGACGACCGCGTAGGAGCCGCGCAGCTCGCGGAGGGCGCGCCGTACCGCCTCGTCCAGCTTGGGGGTATCTTGGAGATGGCGCTCGATCAGGTGCGCGATGACCTCGGTGTCCGTCTCGGACTTGAAGGCGTGCCCCTCGGCCTGCAGGCGCTCCTTGATCGGCAGGTAGTTCTCGATGATGCCGTTGTGGACCACCACGAGGTCGCCCGAGCCGTCGGTGTGCGGGTGGGCATTCTCGTCGGTGGGCCGGCCGTGGGTGGCCCAGCGCGTGTGGCCGAGGCCGATACGGCCCTCGATCGGCTTCTCGCGCAGGAGCGACTCCAGGTTCTTGATGCGCCCGGCCGCGCGCCGAATCTGCAGGCCCGCGGCGCTGGTCACCGCGACCCCCGCGGAGTCGTAGCC
>DATFUK010000475.1:0-2979 GCA_035260865.1 Candidatus Methylomirabilota bacterium
TCGATGAGGATGGGCGGGTGCGGGCGGAGTTCGTGCGGTCGGCGCTGGATTGCCCCGGGGGCTGGGCGATCGCGGGGCCGGGCAATACCGGGACGCTGCAGGTGGAGATCCTGGAGCCGGTGGATGGGCGCCAGGAGCTGATCGTGATGGGCTGGCCCATGGCGCCCGCTTCCGCTCGTCCCGGGAGTCGCCGGCGCTACGCGGGGACGGCCATCTTCGACGCGTGCGGACGCCTGCTGGCGCGGGCCGCGGCCATCTGGGTCGCCCCGCGCAGCGCCTAGGGGTGGTATTCTTCGCGAATGGATTATCGCCTACCGGCCACCGTGGTGCCCTCGCGGTACGACATCCGGCTCGAGCCCGACCTCGAGGCGGCGACCTTCGCGGGCGAGGAGACGGTCGCGATCACCGTGACGGTGCCGGTGACCGAGATCGTCCTCAATGCCGCCGAGCTCTCCATCCAGTCGGTGAGCGTCGCCACCGCGGACGGGATGACGGTCGAGGGGAGCGCGACGCTCGACGAGGCGGCCGAGCGGGCGCGCCTGCTCTTCCCGTCGCCGATCCCGGCCGGTGAGCATCGGCTCACGCTGCGCTTCACCGGCATCCTGAACGATCGCCTGCACGGCTTCTACCGCAGCACCTACAAGGACGCCGCGGGCGCCTCCCACGTCATCGCGGCCACCCAGTTCGAGGCCACCGACGCGCGGCGCGGGTTCCCGTGCTGGGACGAGCCCGCGCTCAAGGCGGTGTTCGGCGTCACCCTGGTGGTCCCCGAACGGCTCGCCGTGATCTCGAACACGCGGGTCGTGAGCGAGACGCCCACCGGCGCGGGGAAGAAGACGGTGGTCTTCGCCGACAGCATCCGCATGTCCACCTACCTGGTGGCGTTCGTGGTGGGCGAGCTCGAGGCGACGCCGCCGGTCATGGTCGGCCCGACCCCGCTCCGGGTGTGGTGCGTGCCGGGCAAGCTCCATCTCACACGCTTCGCGCTGGAGATCGGCGCCTTCTCGCTCGACTACTTCGAGCGGTACTACGGGATGCCCTACCCGGGCGACAAGCTCGACATGCTCGCGATCCCCGACTTCGCGGCGGGGGCCATGGAGAATCTGGGCGCGATCACCTACCGGGAGACCGCGCTCCTGGTGGACGAGACGGCGGCCTCCCACACCGAGCGCGAGCGGGTCGCGGACGTGGTGGCCCACGAAGTCGCCCACATGTGGTTCGGCGATCTCGTGACCATGTTGTGGTGGAACGGGATCTGGCTGAACGAGGCGTTCGCGACCTTCATGGAGCTCCTGGCGGTGGACGCCTGGAAGCCCGAATGGAATCGCTGGACGACCTTCGGGGTGTCCCGGGCCGCCGCGATGGGCGTGGACGGCCTGGTGAACACCCGCCCCATCGAGTTCGAGGTGCGGGCGCCGCGCGACTGCGAGGCGATGTTCGATCTGCTCACCTACGAGAAGGGCGGCTCGGTCCTGCGCATGCTCGAGCAGTACCTGAGCGGCGACGTTTTCCGCGGTGGGGTGCGGTTGTACCTCGAGCGGCACCGCTTCGGCAACGCGGAGACCACCGATCTCTGGGAGGCCCTCGGCGACGCCTCCCGGCTGCCCATCCCCGAGGTGATGAACGGGTGGATCTTCCGGCCGGGCTACCCGCTCGTGATCGTCGAGCCCGAGGGCACCGGCGTCAAGCTGAGCCAGCGCCGCTTCACGTACCTGCCGAGCGAGGGCGCCGACACCGAGCGCTGGCAGATCCCGCTGCGGCTGCGCGCGTCGGTCAAGCGCGGCTTCGTGGACAAGCCGATCCTGCTCGGCAACGAGCCGCTGTCGGTGTCGCTGCCCGCGCCGCCGGAGTGGGTGGTGGCCAACGCGGGCGGGCACGGCTTCTATCGCGTGCAGTACGCTCCGCCGCTCCTCAAGAAGCTCACCGGCGCGCTCAAGAAGCTCGCCCCCATCGAGCGCTTCAACCTGGTCAGCGACGCCTTCGCGCTGGCCCAGGGCGCGATGATGCCGGCCGCGGACTACCTCGACCTCACCGCGCGCTTCGTCGAGGAGACGGACCGCAACGTGTGGACCGCGCTGATCGGCTCCCTCGGCTACGTCAATCGGCTCATCGCGGACGACTCGCGCCCGCACCTCGAGGCGCTGGTGCGCCAGCGCGTGGAAGGAGCGGTGGAGCGGCTCGGCTGGGAGGCCCAGCCCGACGAGGACGAGCTCGCGCGGCAGCTTCGCGGCGACCTGCTCCGCGCGCTCGGCACGCTCGGCAACGACCAGGCGGTGCAGGAGCGCGCCCGGGCGTTCTACGCGCGCTATCGCGAGGACGAGTCGGCGGTGGACGCCAACGTGCTGCCCGCCCTCATCGCGATCGTGGCCGCGGCGGGGGCGGAGCCCGAGTACGGGGAGTTCCTCCAGCGCTTCAAGGCGGCCCGCACGCCTCAGGAGGAGCAGCGCTACCTCTACGCTCTCGCCGGGTTCCGGCAGCCCGAGCTGATCCGCCGCACCCTCGAGAAGACCACCAACGGGGAGGTGCGCAGCCAGGACGCGCCGTTCCTGATGCGGGCGCTGCTGGTGGGCGTGCACAGCCGCGGGCTCGCCTGGGAGTACGTGAAGGCGAACTGGCAGACGATGGCGCGGCAGTATCCGGGCAGCGCCTATCGCCGGCTCTACGAGGGCGTCACCGCCCTCGTCAGCCCGGAGTGGGAGCAGGACGTGAAGGCCTTCTTCGAGACGAACCGGATCGTGCTCGGCGGCAAGACGCTCGAGCAGTACCTCGAGCAGCTCCGGATCGCGGTGCGGCTGCAGGAGCGCGAGGCGGCCGGCCTCGCCGCCTACCTGGCCAAGCCGCCGCGCCCCCCGCGCCGCTAGCTACCCTCCGCGCTCAACCTCCGAAGAGGTCGACGAAGAAGTCCCGGACGCTCGAGCCGAAGGCGACGGTGCCTTCCTTGCTGCGCTCCCACGCGTTCTTGGCGTCCGGCCCCGCGGA